>NZ_SSDO01000528.1:0-18806 GCF_004794395.1 Microbacterium sp. K41
CGGCCGGAGTGCCGGGGTCGGCCGGGTCCACCGGCGGGGCCGCCGGGAAGGTGTTGGTGACGACGATCTCCGCCGTACCCGCGGCCTCATCCGTGACGGTCGCCGCTGGGCCGACGGCGACGCTCGCCGCGCCGCCGTTCTCCGTCTCGGTGGCGGTGCACACGCTGGAGACCGGTGCCGTGAGGGTCTGCGTCTCGGCACCGGTGAAGGTCAGGGTGCGCGGATAGTCGGGTGCCGACTCCCCCGCCCACTGGCAGTCGACGACGACGGCGAACGGCCCCGTCGGCGTCCCGGCCCCCTCGACCGTCTTGGTGATCGCCAGCTGTCCCACACCGGTGCCGGCGCCCTCGCCGCCGGCGCTCAGGCGACGGACCGATCCTGGCGTGCTCCAGGACTCGCCGTCCGCCGTGACCGACAGGGTGTTGCGGTACACGTCGAGCGACGGGTCGGTCACGCTGTTCTGGAACTTGACCTGCACGATCTCGCCGTCGGCCACGGCGCGGCCCATCGTGACCGTGAGCTGCTGGGCGGTGCAGTCGACCGTGTAGTCGCCGGCGTCCACCGGCACGAGATCGGTGAGGAAGCCGTCGGCATCCGCCGTCGAGGTGTGCCGCACGAGGATCGGCGACGTGCAATCGACCTCTTGGCCGGGCTGTGCCGGGTCGTCGAACACGAGAGAGGAGAACGGGCCGCGGGGTGAGGCCACGGTCCATTGGAGGGCACCCTGCGGGTGGGTCGTGCCCTGATCGGCGAGGTCGGTCCAGGCGCCGGCCTTGCTGGGGGCGGTGCGGTCGATGCCCGGAACGCCCGTGGCCTCGATGCCATCGTCGAACGTGACGCCCCCGTCACCCGTGAACGTGATCGGCACGGTCGTGCCGGTCTGCGTGGTCTGGAACTCGGCCCAGAAGTGCGCCGTGCCGTGCACGGAGAGCGGGTGCGTGGTGACGTAGTCGGTGAGGGTGAAGGTCGCGAGCCCCTCGGGGGAGAGGGACGCCTCCGCGACCTCGGCGCCATCGGTGTCGGTCAGGGCGAACCCCTGGGTGAGCGCGAGCAGTTCGGGTGGGAGCTGCAGCGTGAACGTGTCGCCCGCGCGGGAGTCGTCGGGGACGCTCCACGCGAGGTCGATCTGCACGTCCGATCCGGCGTCGGCGCTGCTCTGCACCACCTCCGCGCTGGTGATGGCTCCGTCGATGGTCGCCGCCGAGGCGGCCGACGCCGCAGCGAGGGAGCACGCGAGCAGTGCGGTGGAGGCGCCGGTGGCGGCGAGTGCGCGCGAGTATCTGGTCTTCGTCATTGATTGTCCTTCGTGAGCGCTGCCCCGGAGAGGCGAGTGGTGACACTAACGCGTAGCATGTTACCCTATGGCTGGGAGGGTCGAGCCCGTCGAGCTCGCGGAGGGGCCGAGCTCGGCAGGCGCGAAAGCACCAGCGGTGCGACGAACAAGGGGCGGTTCCTCTCCGACGGGAAAGGAACCGCCCCTTTTCGCCGTTCGGATCAGGCGCCGGGCGCGAAGACCTTCGGGGGATGCGTGGCGGCGACGAGGGCGCGAAGGTCTTCCAGCGTGCCGCGGGTCGCACCGAGTGCGCGGCCCTGGATCAGGACGTTCCCCAGGGCGGTCGCCTCGACCGGGCCCGCGAGGACCGGGAGGCCAGAGCGGTCGGCGGTCGCCTGGCAGAGCAGGTCGTTGAGCGCGCCGCCCCCGACCAGGTGGATGCGGTCGAGACTGCGGCCGGAGAGCTCGGCGGCCGTGTGCACCGCCTCGGCGAACGCCGCGGCGACGGACTCGATGATCGAGCGCACGAACGCCGCACGCGTCGACGGCGCCGGTTGCGGCAGCAGGGCGGCGATCCGGGCGGGCATGTCTCCCGGCGCGCTCAGCGACGGGTCGTTCGCGTCGAACACCGGGACCTGGTCGGTGACGGCCGACGCCGCGGCCAGGAGTTCCGGCAGTGCGATCGGCGCACCGTCCTCGGCCTCCCACGCGCGCACCGTCTCACTGAGCAGCCAGAGCCCCGTGACGTTGTGCAGGAAGCGATACCGGCCGTCGGCTCCGCGCTCGTGCGTGAAGTTCGCCTCCCGCGCGTCGTCGGTGAGCACGGGTGCGCGCAGCTCGACGCCCACCAGGCCCCAGGTCCCGCACGAGATGAACGCGGACGAGGACGACTCCAGCGGAACGGCGACGACGGCGGACGCGGTGTCGTGCGAGGCCACCGCCACCACGGGCAGGCTCGCACCGATGCGTGCCGCGACCCCGGGGGTCAGCGTGCCGACGACCGTGCCGGCGTCGACGAGTTCGGGCAGGAGCCGTGGCGGGATCCCCGCCCTGACCGCGAGCTCGGTGTCCCATTCGCCCGACCGCACCCCGAGCAGGCCGGTGGTGGAGGCGTTCGTGCGCTCCGCCACGCGCCGGCCCGTGAGGAGGTACGCGAGGAGGTCGGGGATGAGTAGAGCCGTGTCCGCTTCCGTGAGACGCGGGTCGGCGCGGAACTGGTACAGCGTGGTGAACGGCAGGAACTGCAGGCCGTTGCGCTCGTACAGCTCCGCGAAGGGCACCTCGCCATGCACCTCGGCCACGCCACGGGCGGTGCGGCGGTCGCGGTAGTGGAACGGCTCCCCGAGCAGCTCGCCGTCGCGCAGCAGCCCGTAGTCCACGGCCCAGGAGTCGATCCCGATGCTCTCGATGGACGGCTCGCGGCGGACGGCCTCGGCGAGCCCGTCCACCACGTGCTCGTACAGGGCGGCGAAGTCCCAGTGCAGTCCGTCGACACGCTCCACCGCTCCGTGCGGGAACCGCGAGACGGATTCCAGGTCGAGCACCCCGGGGCCGATGCGCCCGATCATGACCCGGCCGCTGGTCGCGCCCAGGTCGACCGCGGCCACCGCCCTGACCCTCGTGTCGTTCATCGGCCGGTGACCCTCATCGCAGGAACGCGGCGGCGACGCCGGAGTCGACGGGGATGTGCAGGCCGGTGGTCCGGCTCAGCTCCGGTCCGGTGAGCACGTAGACGGCATCGGCGACGTTCTCCGGCACGACCTCGCGCTTGAGGATCGTGCGGTTGGCGTAGAACTGGCCGAGGTCCTCTTCCTTGACACCGTACGTGGCGGCACGGTTGGCGCCCCAGCCCGACGCGAAGATGCCGGAGCCGCGCACGACGCCGTCGGGGTTGATGCCGTTGACCCGCACGCCGTGCTCGCCGAGCTCGACCGCGAGCAGCCGCACCTGGTGGGCCTGGTCGGCCTTGGTCGCGGAATAGGCGATGTTGTTCGGACCCGCGAACACGGAGTTCTTCGACGAGATGTAGATGATGTCGCCGCCGAGCTTCTGATCGATCAGCACACGGGCCGCGGCCTTCGACACCAGGAACGAGCCCTTGGCCATGACGTCGTGCTGCAGGTCCCAGTCCTTCTCGGTCGTCTCCAGCAGCGGCTTCGACAGGGAGAGCCCCGCGTTGTTGACGACCAGGTCGACGCCGCCGAACGCGAGCAGGGCCTCGTCGAGCGCGGCCTGCACGGCCTCGGCATCCGCCACGTTCGCGGCGACGCCGATCGCGACGTCGGTGTTCCCGAGCTCGGCGGCCGCGGCCTGCGCCTTCTCGAGATCGAGATCGGCCACGACCACGCAGGCGCCCTCGGCGGCCAATCGGGTCGCGATCGCCTTGCCGATGCCGGAGGCGGCGCCGGTGACGAACGCGATGCGACCCTGGTGGGTCTTCGGCTTCGGCAGCCGCTGGAGCTTGGCCTCCTCCAGCGCCCAGTACTCGATGCGGAACTTCTCGGCGTCGGAGATCGGGGCGTAGCTCGACACCGCCTCGGCGCCGCGCATGACGTTGATCGCGTTGACATAGAACTCGCCGGCGACGCGCGCGGTCTGCTTGTTCGCGCCGTAGGAGAACATGCCCACGCCGGGCACGAGCACGATGAGCGGGTCGGCGCCGCGGATGGCGGGGGAGTCGGGGGTGGCGTACGCGTCGTAGTAGGCCCGGTAGTCGGCGCGGTACTGCGTGTGCAGCTCGTGCAGACGCGCGATCTGCTCGTCGACGGTCGCCGTGGGGGGCAGGTCGAGGATCAGCGGCTTCACCTTGGTGCGCAGGAAGTGATCGGGGCAGCTGGTGCCCAGGGCCGCGAGGGCGGGCGCCTTCTCGGCTGCGAGGAAGTCGAGCACGACGGCGTCGTCCGTGAAGTGTCCCACCATCGGCTTGTCGGTCGAGGCGATGCCGCGGATGGTGCCGGCGAGGGCCGCGGCCCGACGGCGACGGTCGGCCTCGGGGAGCGCCTCGAACCCCGGGCGGACGGGACCGAACGGCTCGGCGCGGCCGTGGTCGGCGAGGTACGCCGCCGCGGTGTCGATGATCCAGAGGGAGTTCGCCTCGGCCTCGTCGGAGGTGTCGCCCCACGCCGTGATGCCGTGCCCGCCGAGGATGCAGCCGATCGCGGCGGGGTTCTCCGCCTTGATGGCGGCGATGTCGAGTCCGAGCTGGAAACCAGGGCGCCGCCACGGCACCCACACCACGCGGTCGCCGAAGATCGCGGTCGTCAGGGCCTCGCCGTCGGCGGCGGTCGCGATCGCGATGCCCGAGTCGGGGTGCAGGTGGTCGACGTGTGCCGCGTCGACGAGTCCGTGCATGGCCGTGTCGATGGAGGGGGCTGCCCCGCCCTTGCCGTGCAGGCAGTAGTCGAACGCGGCGACCATCTCGTCTTCGCGGTCGATTCCGGGATACACGTCGACGAGCGCCCGCATCCGGTCGAGGCGCAGCACGGCGAGGCCGCTCTCGGTGAGGGTGCCCAGGTCGCCGCCCGAGCCCTTGACCCACAGCAGTTCGACGGGCTGCCCGGTGACGGGATCGATCTCGGTGCCCTTGGCCGAGGTGTTGCCCCCGGCGTAGTTGGTGTTCTTCGGGTCTGCGCCCAGACGGTTGCTCCGCGCGATTAGCTCGGCGGCGGTCGGGTTGGTCATGACGATCTCCTGCACCATCGGGGGAGCGCCGCAGCGCTGTTAAGTCCTGTGAAAGATAACACGATCTGACGCGAGCACCAAGGGTCAGCGCACCTCGGCGATCCCCCGGAAGGGGTCGAGGCGCTCATCCGCCGGATCGAGATCGGTGATCAGCACGTCCACCTGCGCGGGCTCGAGGGCGCGGGCGACCGACCGACGACCCAGCTTGGTCGCATCGACGCAGAGCACCGTGGTGCTCGCCTGCGCGGCCAGCGCCCGCTTGACCTCGGCCTCCTCCACCGACACCTCGGAGGAGCCGTCGCCCTCGTCGAGGGCATCGGCCGAGGCGAAGAACACGTCGAAGTACACCGCCTGCAGGCTGCGGAGGGCGAGGGGTCCGATCAGGCTGCCCGTGGTCGGCTCGGCGGTGCCGCCCGACAGCACCGCGGTCACCCCCTCCCGCGGCTGCAGCAGCTGGAAGGTCTCGACGGCGTTGGTGTACACGGCGAGTGCGTCGCGCGGTCCGAGCACCGCGGCGAGCGTGCTGATCGTCGTCGACGCGTCGAGGGCCACCGTCCCGGCGGCCGGCACCAGGTGCAGCGCCTTCTCGGCGATCACCCTCTTGGCGCTCGCCCGCATGCTGCGCCGGGCGTCAAAGGGCCGGGCGCGGGGAGCCGCGGTCGCCCCGCCGCGCACCCGTCGCACCCGCCCCTCGGCCTCGAGCTCGAGGAGGTCGCGCCGGATCGTCATCGACGACACCGCGAACAGCTCCGCTGCCCCGTCGATCGAGACGCCCTCGGGGCCTTCGGCCATCGCGACCAGCTCGTCGCGGCGGCGCTGAGCGTCGAGGTTTCCGGAAAGAGCCATACCGGGAATCTAGCCGGTGGGCGTGCGCTGCCGACCGCCGCGATCGACGAGCGTGGTCGGCACGAGGTGGAGGGCGGGTGGCGCGGCGGCGTCCCCCGCGATGCGGTCGAGGAGGGTGGTGGCGGCCAGGGCGCCCAGCGCGGCGACGTCGTAGGCCACCACGCGCAGCGGCCGCGGCAGCATCCACGACAGCTCGAAGTCGTCGAAGCCGGTCACCGCGACGTCGGCGTCACGCCGCGTGAGCTCTTCGAGGGCTCCGACCGTCGCGCGGTTGTTGCCGCAGAACAGGGCGGTCGGCGGGCGGGGGCCGTCGAGGAGGCGCGCCGTGGCAGCCGCGGCGTCCTGCGGGGTGTGGATGCCCGTGACGAGGAGCGACGGATCGAGCGCGCGGCCCGCGGCGGCGAACGCCTCCTCGGCCCCGGCCAGCCGCTCGCGCATCGTGTAGATCTCCGTCGCGTCGAGCAGGAGCCCGATCCGCTCATGCCCGCCCAGCAGTTCGGCGACCGCCGCGCGTGCACCGCCGCGGTTGTCGAGCAGCACGGTGTCGGCGGGAATGCCGTCGCCCGGGCGGTCGAGGAACACGACCGGCGTGCCGTGGGCGACCTCGGGCGCCAGGTAGCCGTGATCGGTCGCGGCGGGGACCAGGATCAGCCCGCCCACCCGGCGCTGGCAGAGGTCGAGGGCGAGGCGGCGCTCGACGGCGGGATCCTCCTCGCTGGAGGCCATCAGGACGTGCAGACCCCGCTGTGACGCGACGGCCGACACGGCCGCGGCGATCCCCATCGAGAAGGAGTTGGAGAGGTCGGCGGCGAGGAACCCGATGGTGTCGTTGGTGCCGGAGCGCAGGCTCGCCGCGAGGGCGTTGCGGTGGTATCCGAGGCGGTCGATGGCCTCGCGCACGCGGTCGGCCAGGGCGGGGTCGACGTTGGGCTCCGCGTTGATGACGCGCGAGACGGTCTTCAGACTGACCCCCGCCGCGGCGGCCACGTCGTTCATCGTCGGCCTGCCGCTGCCGCGCATCGTGCGCCCTCCGCTCACCACCTCTCCACGATAGGAGCGTGCGCGCCGTTCACCCGCGCGGCGCGACGGCCGCGCCCGACTGATGCGAGGCGATGGCCGCCGCGAAGATCCGATGCGTCGCGGCCGCCTCCTCCGGTCGCACGGTGCCGAAGCCGTCGCCGAGGAGCCCCTGATGCTCGGCGAGGAACGCCGCCCACATCTGCAGGATCGCATCCGAGAAGCCCGACTCGAAGTTCGGCCCGGTCACCGTGGGCCACACCGACTGGCTGCCGGCGTCGATGCGCTGCCAGCTCTGCTCGCGCCCGACCCCCGGCACGTCGATCAGCGCGAACACCTGCACCTCCTTGGGGTTCTTGGTGCTGAAGCGCACGGCGCCCTCCATGCCGATCGCCTCGAACTCCCAGGTGTTCTTCTCGCCGGGGGCGATCCGCTTGGTCTCGGTCGTGAGCGGGAACCGCGCCCCCTCGTGCGTCGCCCACGAGTGCAGGACGGCGTTGTCCCAGGTGTCGCACGGCTGCGGGGTGCCGTCGGGTCCCGGCCGTTCGGTGACGATGTCCTGCAGCACGCCGCTGACGGTCTCGGGCATCCAGCCCAGGCGCAGCGGCACGTGCCACGTGTGCATGCCGAGGTCGTTGAGCACCCCGGCCTCGCCGCAGAACCGCTGCTGGCGCTTCCAGTTCAGCGGCTTCGCCGTATCGAGGTCGCTGGCGTGCAGGAACGCGCAGCGCGCCTCGACGATGCGACCGAGCGCCCCGGAGCGCACGTAGTCGACCGCCCACTGGGCGCCGGGGAAGTACGGCATCTCACTCGACACCCGTACGAACGACCCGGGGGTCTCGTCGATCGCCCGGAGGATTGCGTCGGCGGCGGCCCCGTCGATGCCGAAGGGCTTCTCGGCCAGCAGGGCCTTGCCCGCCCGGATCGTGTCGACGTAGAGCTGCTCATGCAGGTCGTGGCGGACGGCGATGTAGACCACGTCGATGTCGGGATCGGCCAGCAGCTCATGGTGGTCGGTGGTGGTGAGGCGCACGGTGTCGATCCCGGCGAACCATTCCAGGGCCGCGGGGTTGATGTCGCACACCGCCACGAGCTGCGGGTCGGCGGGGTGGTCGACGAGCGCGGGCCAGCGGCGCAGGGCCGCCGCGATCTCTCGGCCCATCAGACCTCCGCCGATGATGCCGACGTTCACGCGGCGCCCGCTCATCGCGCGGCTCCGATCAGGCCGAGCGCGTCGTCGACCGAGGCGTCGTCGTGCACCACGGCCATCAGGGCTGCGGTGATGCCCCGGGGGTCGTCGTGCTGGATGACGTTGCGGCCGTACACGATGCCGCGGGCACCCTGCGCGAGGACGGCGACCGTGCGCTCGAGGAGCGTGCGATCGTCGACGCGTCCGCCGCCGCGCACGAGGACCGGGGTGTCGCCGGCGGCCTGGATGACGCGGTGGTAGTCGGAGATCTCGTCGGTGGGATCGGCCTTGATGAGGTCGGCCCCGAGCTCCCTGGCCTGCCGCACGAGCGTGACGATCTTGGCGGTGTCGCCGTCCACCGCATAACCCCCCGCGCCCGCCCGGGTCTGCATCACCAGCGGCTCGATCATCAGGGGCATGCCGTAGCGCTCGGCGTCGGTGCGCAGCGCGAGGATCGACCGGATGCACTGCTCGCGCACCTCGGGGTGGCCGGGGAGGTCGAGCAGGTTCACGCACACGGCGACCGCGTCGAGCCGCACCGCCACCTCGATCGCGTCGGGCACGTGGATCGAGTGCAGCGGCGACTCCAGCGGGTCGTTGTAGACGTTGGCGATGTCGGTGCGCAGCACGAGGCCCGGCTTCTGCTTGCCGGGAACGGACTGCAGCAGGGGGGCCTGTCCGAGCGTCAGCTGGATCGCATCCGGGCCCGCGTCGACGAGTGTGCGGACGGTCGCGGCCATGTCCTCGATGCCGGTGAGGAACGAGTGCTCGTGGAAGGCCCCGTGGTCGACGGCCACGTCGAGGGCGCGACCGGAGCGGGCGTGGAACAGGCGGTGGAGGCGAGGCTTCGTCATCGATGGTGCTCTCTGCGTGAGGGTGGCGCGGCGATGCGCACGATCAGTATGCAGAGACGAGACAACGTTGTCAATCGCGACGATCCGGGCCGGACGAGCGCCTGCTACGGTGGCCGCACGCGCGCCAGGACGGCGCGGGAGAAGGGCGGGCGATGGTGGCGGAGCTGTACGGGGCGCCGATCGACGAGGCCTGGCGACGGCTCGGACACCGCGGGCAGGCCGTGACGGTGGAGTCGTCGCTGCGGACTGACGGACCGGATGCGGGGAGCCGTCGGATCCGGGTCGTCAACGGCGACCTCGACCTCGAGGTCCTGCCCGATCGCGGCCTCGACCTGGGGCAGCTGCGGGTCGCGGGCATGCCCTTCGCGTGGACCTCGGCGACCGGATTCCCCCCGATCGTCCCCGGGCCGGACGACGACGGCTGGCTCCGGTCGTTCGGGGGCGGGCTGCTGACGACCTGCGGACTGCGCAGCTTCGGAGCGCCGTCGGTCGACGAGGGTGAGGCGCATCCGCTGCACGGCCGATACTCGTCGCTGCGCGCCGAGGTCACGCGCACCGAGGTGACCGACCGCGAGGTCGTGGTCGAGGGCACGGTCCGCGAGGTCGAGGTCTTCGGGGTGCACCTCGAACTCCGGCGCCGCATCAGCACGCCGATCGGGTCGCGCCTGGTCCGGGTGCAGGACCACGTGGTCAACCGCGGGGCGGCCGCCGTGGAGCCCATGGTGCTCTACCACCTCAACCTCGGCTGGCCGCTGGTCGACGAGGGGACCGTGCTGCACTCGCCGGCGACCGCTGTCGAGCCCCGGGACGCGCAGGCGCGGGCGGGCCTCGGCTCGTGGGACCGGTTCCCGGCCCCGGCGGAGTCGTATCCCGAGCAGGTGTTCCGCCACGAGCTGCCGCTTCGGGAGCGGGTCGACATCGTCGTCGCGAGCCCGCGCGGGGCGGCGGTCCGCATCGCCGTCGACACCGCACGCCTGCCGGCGCTGTTCCAGTGGCGCGTCGCCGAGGAGCGCGGCCACGTCGTCCTGGGGATCGAGCCGGCGACCGTGCCGACGATCCTCGGCCGGGCCGATGCGCGGGCTCGCGGACTGCTGCGCCCGCTGGCGCCCGGCGGGGTGCTCGAACTGGGCGTCGACGTCGAGGTGATGCCCGGCGCGTGACCGCTCGCAGCGGTGGGCTGCGTTCGAATCGGCGCTTGACAACGTTGTCGACCCGGTCGCATGATGTTCCCATCGAACTCGCGATGGCCGCGGATTCAACGATGACAACGATGTCGAGGTGGCAATGGAGCACGAGCGCGACGAGTCGAGCGCGACGGTGGGCACCCAGCGTGACGGGCGCCGCCGGGCGCGCATCACCGACGTGGCGCAGCTCGCCGGCGTGAGCATCAAGACCGTCTCGCGCGTCGTCAACGGCGAGAGCGGCGTGCTTCCCGAGACCCGCGAACGCGTCGCCGCCGCGGTGCTCGAGCTCGGCTTCGTGCCCGACCGTCGCGCCCGGTCGCTCAAGCGCGGCGACACCGACACCATCGGCATCCTTATCGACGCCATCTCCGACCCGTTCTTCGCCGCGTTCGTCAGCGCCGTCGAGGAGCTCGCCGTCGCCGAGGGCCTCAACGTGCTCTTCGCCAGCACCGTGCACGACGCCGCACAGGAGCGCGAACAGCTCGAACGTCTCACCGGCGACCGCCTGCGCGGGCTCATCATCTCGCCCTTCGCGATCGAGTCCGCCGAGCTCGCGGCGCTGCGGCAGCGGTTCCCGGTGATCTGCGTCGACCGTTCGCGCGAAGGCATCGACTCGATCGTCGTCGACGACTACGGCGCCACGCTCGAAGCCGTCCGCGGCTTCCTCTCCCGCGGGCACCGCCGCATCGGCTTCATCGGCGAGGAGATCCCGTACCCCACCGTGTTCGAGCGCCTGAGCGCCTACCGCGACGCCCACGCCGAGGCCGGGGTCGAGGTGGACGAGAGCCTGATCATCGCGCAGGGCCGCCACCGCGAAGAGCGGTCGATCAGCGAGCTGCTCGCCCGCCCCGACGCGCCGACGGCCCTCTTCTGCGCCACCAGCCCCGCCGCCATCGCGACCATCCACGTGCTCAGTGCCGACCGCGTGCCGATGCCCGCGCTGATCTCGTTCGGCGACTTCCAGTTCGCCGACGTGTTCACCCCCGGCATCACCTGCGTCGACCAGGACCCCCGGCTGATCGGCGAGGCGACGTTCCGGCGGCTGATGCAGCTCGGCGCCGACCCCCAGGCCGAGCCGGAGCACATCGTCGTCCCCACCCGCCTCATCGCCCGCGGCTCGGGCGAGATGGCCCCCGAGCGCGACGCATCGGCCCGCCCGATCGGAGACCTGCGATGAACCCGGTCCTGCTGCCGCCCAACCCCGTCCAGCACTTCTACCGCGGCGGCGACCGCATCGCGGCGCTGCGCGGGATCGAGCCGGAGACCGACCACCAGCCCGAGGAGTGGCTGGGCGCGACGGTGTCGCGGTTCGGGACGCCGGACACCGGTCTCGCGGTCACCGCCGACGGCGCCCCGCTGCGCGACCTCGTGACCGCCGACCCCGCGGCCTGGACCGGCCCGGGGAGCGGAGCCGACGCGGGCGACGTGGGACTGCTGGTCAAGCTGCTCGACGCCCGGCAGCGCCTCCCCGTGCACGTGCACCCCGACCGGGCGTTCGCCACGAGCCACCTGGCCTGCCCGTACGGCAAGACGGAGGCGTGGTTCGTGCTCGACACCGAGGCCGACAGCGCCGTGCACCTCGGCTGGAACACCGACCTCGACCGGGCCGAGCTGGACCGCCGCCGCGACGCCCAGGACAGCGAGTGGATGCTCGCGCACATGAACCGCGTCGTCGTGCGCGAGGGCATGGGCATCCTCGTGCCCGCCGGCACCGCGCACGCCATCGACGGCGGCATCTTCGTCGCCGAGGTGCAGGAGCCCACCGACTTCTCCATCCTGCTGGAGTGGTCGGTCACCACCTCGACCCGCGAGGAGTCGCACCTGGACCTCGGCTTCGACGCCGTGATGCCCGCCGTCTCGGCCGACCGCCTCGCCCCCGAGCAGCTCGCCGCACTGATCAGCGACGCGGGCACGACGCCCGCCGGCCCGCGCTTCCGCTCGCTCCTGCCCGCCGCCGCCGACCCCTTCTTCCGCCTCTGGGACGCGGCCGTCGCCGGGAACGTCTCGACCGAGCGCCCTGCCGGCTTCGGCGTCGTGCTGGTGCAGGAGGGGGAGGGCGAGCTGGTCGGGGCGTCCGGCCGGATCGCCGTCTCGCACGGCCAGGCCTTCGCCGTGCCGCACGCCTTCGGCGCCTGGCACCTCGCGGGTGACGCGCGCGTGCTCGTCGCCGAGCCGGGCGCGGGATGGCCAACCACGCTCACCGGGACCGGGATCCGATGAACGGCTACGTCGTCGGGGTCGACATGGGATCGACCAGCATCAAGCTCCTCGTCGCCGACACCGACGGACGCCAGGTGCTCGTCGCGAGCCGCCGGTCGCCGTGGACGAGCCGTGAGCACGGCCGCGCCGAGATGCCCGCCGCGGTCGCCGTCGACACCGTCCGCGAGCTCGCCCACGAGGCCGACGTCCTGCTGCGCGTGCACGGCCCCTACCGCGTGCTCGCGCTCGGGGTGTCGGGCATGGCCGAGGCCGGCGTGCTGCTGGACACCGCCGGAGAGCCCGCGGCGCCCGTCATGGCCTGGTTCGACCCGCGCGGTGCCGCCGAGATCCTCGCCACCCCCGACGCCTTCCGCGCGGAGTTCCTCGGACGGACCGGACTGCCGGTGGGCCCGCTGGCCTCCATCGCCAAGATCCTGCACCTGCGCGAGTCCGGGGTGGACCTGCGCGGACGCACCTTCCTCACCGTGCCGGAGCTGGTGGTGCACGCCCTCGGCGGCCCCCGCGTCGCCGAGTACTCCCTGGCGTCGCGCACCGGGCTGCTCGACCAGGACGACAGCACCCCGTGGGACGCCGCCTTCGAGGTGCTCGGCGTGGGCGACGACCTGCTCGCGGAGCGCGTCGGCGCGGGCAGCGCCGTGGGCATCCTCTCGGACGACGCCATGCCCGACGGCTTCCGCGGCGCCGTGCTCACCGTCGCCGGCCACGACCACCTCGTCTCCGCCGTCGCGGTGGGCGCCGTCCACAGCGGACAGCTGTACGACTCGATGGGCACGGCCGAGGCGCTGGTGCGGGTGCTCGACGGCCCGCTGCCGTTCGACGCGCGCGAACGGCTCGCCCTCGCCGGCATCAACACCGTGCGTCATGTGCTGCCGGGCAAATACGTGCTGCTCGCCGGCACGAAGTCCGGTCTGCTCATGCGGCGCGTGCTGCAGCTGCTGGGCATCGCCGACGCCGCCGGCCGGGCGCGGATCGATGAAGCCGTGATGGCACTGCCCGTCACCGGCGCCCTCGCCGACGGGGCCCTCGCGGTCAGCGGTGCCCGCAACGACGACGGCGAGCTGAAGGTCGTCGCGAACGGCGACGGCCTCGACCCGGCGGAACTGCTCACCGCGACGCTGCTGCACGGCAACGACATGTGCGCCGAGCTCATGGAGGTCATGGACCGCGAGGTCGCGCCGCCCACCTCGACCGTGCTGACCGGGGGCTGGTCGAGCATGGCGAGCGTCGTCCGCGCGCGCCGACTCGTGCTGCCCGATGTCACGGTCGCCACGCACGACGAGGCCACCGCCTACGGAGCCGCGCTGTTCGCCGCGTTCGCCGCGAGCACCCGCACCGACTTCGAGAGCGTGGCCGCGGCGTTCCGCTCCGGCCACTCCGATCACGACAACAGCAAGGGAAGGAGCTGACCCATGTCGCTCAGTTCTACGGTTCCGGTTCTCCAGGCGCGCGGACTCTCGCGCCAGTTCGGCCACGTGCGCGCGCTGAACGACGTCGACTTCGAGGTGTATCCGGGGGAGGTGACGGCCCTCATCGGCGACAACGGCGCCGGCAAGTCGACGCTCGTCAAGGCGCTCTCGGGCAACCTCGCCGTCGACTCCGGCACGATCCTGTTCGACGGCGAAGAGGCCGACATGTCCACGCCGTCCGCGGTGAGCGCGCTCGGCGTCGAGACCGTCTACCAGGACCTCGCGCTCGCGCCCCACCTCGATCCGGTGCAGAACATGTACCTCGGCCGCGAGCTGCGCCAGACCGGCGTCGCCGGCGCCCTCGGCTTCATGAAGACCAAGGAGATGCGCGCCCAGTCGCGGGCCGCCTTCGACGAGCTGGGCGCCACCGTGCGCTCGCTCACCTCACCGGTGGGGGAGATGTCGGGCGGCCAGCGGCAGGCCATCGCCATCGCCCGCGCCGTGCACTGGGCCTCGCGCGTGGTGTTCCTCGACGAGCCCACCGCGGCGCTGGGCGTGCGGCAGACGCAGAACGTGCTCGAGACGATCCGCCGGGTGCGCGACAAGGGCATCGCCGTGGTGTTCATCTCGCACTCCATGCCGCACGTCATGGAGGTCTCCGACCGCATCCAGGTGCTGCGCCTGGGCACGCGCGTCGCCAACATCCCCGCCGCCGACACCTCCATGGAGGAGCTCGTCGGCCTCATGACCGGCGCCGTGACCCGCGACGCCGCCCCGCCCGTGGCCGACGTCGCCCCCGAAGGCGACGTCGCCGAGACCTCCGCCGCTGACAAGGAGCCGAACCGATGAGCACGACGAAGCCCCCCACGGAGACCGTGGCGATCGGCACCCTCGAGGAGCCGAAGAACGGCTACTTCCGCAACCTGCTCCGCGCCCAGGCCTTCCAGATCCTGCTCGTGCTGATCGCGATCGTCGTCGTGTTCAGCCTGCTGGCACCCGACACGTTCGCCCAGTGGTCGAACTTCCGGCTGATCATCCAGAACGCCTCGATCCTCGCCGTGCTCGCCGTCGGCATGACCTACGTGATCATCACGGCCGGCATCGACCTGTCGATCGGCTCGGTGCTGGTGTTCTCCGGCGTCGTCTCGGCCATGGTCATGCGCGCCATCGGCGGGGCGGGCTGGGGCACGGCCGTGGTCGGCATCCTCGTCGCGATCGCCTGCGGCATCGGCTGGGGACTGCTCAACGGGTTCCTCATCGCCAAGGCGAAGATCCCACCGCTGATCGTCACGCTCGGAACGCTGGGCATGTCGCTCGGCCTCGCGCAGATCCTCACCGGCGGCGTCGACATCCGTGAGGTGCCCGCCGTGCTGACCACCACCATCGGCTACGGCAACGTGCTCGGCACGATCCCCACCATCTCGGTCATCGCCCTCGTGATCATCGTGATCGGCGGAGTGGTGCTGCACTTCACCCGCTTCGGCCTGCACACCTACGCGGTCGGATCGAGCGAGCTCGCCGCGCGACGGGTGGGCGTGAAGGTGGACCGCCACCTCATCGCGATCTACACCCTCTCCGGCGGTCTCGCCGGCGTCGCGGGCATCCTCTCGCTGTCGCAGTTCTCCACCACCGCGATCGCCGGGCAGTCGCAGACCAACCTCAACGTGATCGCCGCGGTCGTCATCGGCGGCACGAGCCTCTTCGGCGGCGTCGGCACCATCGTCGGCACCGTCGTAGGCCTGTTCATCCCCGCGGTGCTGCAGAACGGCTTCGTCATCACCGGTGTGCCGCCGTTCTGGCAGCAGGTCGCCGTCGGCGCGGTGCTCATCACCGCCGTCTACGTCGACCAGGTCCGCCGGTCGGCCGCCATGCGCGGCAACTCCCAGAGCCTCTGGCGCAAGTTCGTCAGCGGGGGCCGGCGTACCTGACGCCCGGCCCACCACCATCCACACACAGTCAAGAGAAGAACGGTGATCACAATGAAGTGGAACAGGAAAGCGATCAGCATCGCCGCACTCGGCGCGTCCGCGACGCTCATCCTCGCCGGTTGCGCAGGCGGGGGCGGAGACGCGGGCGGCGACGGCGGCTCGAGCGGCGGCGACGACGGCTACAACATCGCGTTCGTGCAGGGCGTGGCCGGAGACGAGTTCTACATCTCCATGCAGTGCGGCATCGAAGAAGCGGCCAAGGAGGCCGGAGCGACGGTGCAGGTGCAGGGCCCGGAGAAGTTCGACCCGACGCTGCAGAAGCCGATCGTCGACGCGCTCGTCGCCTCCAAGCCCGACGCGCTGCTCATCGCCCCGACCGACGTGACCGCGATGCAGGCGCCCATCCAGGCCGCGGCCGACGCCGGCATCAAGGTCGTCCTCGTCGACACCACCCTGGAGGACCCGTCGATGGCGGTCTCCCAGATCGCGTCGGACAACGAGGGCGGTGGCGCCGCGGCGTTCGAGGCCATCCAGAAGGCGCACCCCGAGGGGGGCAAGGTGCTCGTGGTCTCGATCGACCCCGGCATCTCCACGTCGGACGCGCGCGGTGAGGGCTTCGAGAAGGCCGTCGCCGAGGACTCGAAGTTCGAGTCGCTGGGCATCGAGTACTCGCACAACGAGCCCGCGGAGGCCGCCCGCATCGTGACCGCCGCGCTGCAGGCCAACCCGGACATCGTCGGCATCTTCGCCGCCAACCTGTTCGCCGCCGAGGGCACCGCGACCGGCATCCAGCAGGCCGGCAAGCAGGGCGAGGTGACCGTGGTCGGCTTCGACGCCGGACCCGCGCAGGTCGAGGCGCTCCGCAACGACGTCGTCCAGGCGCTCGTCGCCCAGGAGCCGGCCACCATCGGCAAGGACGGCGTCGCCCAGGCGCTCGCCGCCCTCGAGGGAGATGCCACCGAGGAGAAGATCCAGACCGGGTTCACGGTCATCACCAAGGAGAACATCGACACCGACGGCGCCGACGCCGTCTACAAGTCGACCTGCTGACACCCCCTCCGGCGACCGGGGATCCCCCGGTCGCCGGAGTCACCCCCGAGAGGACCCCATGAGCTTCCCTGATCTCGCCGGAAAGGTTGCCGTCGTCACCGGAGGCGCCCGCGGCATCGGCTACTCGCTCGCCACCGCCCTCGCCCGCGCCGGTGTGCGCGTGGCGCTGCTGGACCTGCTGCCCGAGGTCGAGGAGTCCGCCGCGCGGCTGGCATCCGAGACCGGAGCCCGCACCGCCGCCGCCCTGGTCGACGTCACCGATGCCGACTCGGTCGAGCGCGCCTTCGCGGCGGTGCGCGAGGAGCTCGGCGTCGCCGACCTGCTGGTGACCGCGGCCGGCATCACCATCTGGGGCGACTCGACCGAGGTCGATCCCGGCACGTGGGCGAAGGTCGTCGACGTGAACCTCAGCGGCACGTTCTACTGCACGCAGGCCTTCGCCCGACCGCTGCGGGCGGAGGGCCGCGAGGGGTCCGCGATCCTCATCTCGTCGATGTCGGGCCGGGTGGTCAACGTGCCCCAGCATCAGGCGTCGTACAACGCGTCGAAGGCCGCCGTCGACCAGCTGGCGAAGTCGCTCGCCGTGGAGTGGGCGCCCGCGATCCGGGTCAACGCCATCGCGCCCGGCTACATCCTCTCCGACATGACCCGCCAGTTCACCGAGGCCAACCCCGAGCTGGCCGCCGACTGGGTGTCGATGATCCCGGCCAGCCGCATGGGCGTGCCCGCCGACCTCGACGGCCTGCTCCTGCTGCTCGCCTCGTCGGCCTCGTCGTACCTCACCGGGCAGACGCTGGTGATCGACGGCGGCTACACCGCGATCTGACATGACGGCCGCCTACCTCGCCGTCGACCTGGGCTCGTCGAGCCTGCGCATCATGGTCGGCCTGCTGCGCCCCGACGCGCCGGACGGGCCCCGGATGGAGGTCCGGGAGGCCGCCCGGTTCCCCAACACCCCGGTGCCGCGCGCCGAGGGGCTCGGGTGGGACGTGCCTGCGCTCTTCGACGGCGTGCTCGCAGGACTCCGCGCGGGCGTCGCGATCGCCGCGCAGGAGGGAGCGGAGCTGCGCGGCATCGGCGTGGACGCGTGGGGCGTGGACTACGCCCGGCTCACCGTCGACGGCACCCTGCGTCCGTTCGTGCGGCACCACCGCGCTGCCGACCCGGACCTCGCCGCCCGCACCTCCGCCGGCCGCGACCTCGCCGCCGACTACGCCGTCACCGGGGTGCTCGACCAGGC
Organism: Microbacterium sp. K41; assembly: GCF_004794395.1. Taxonomy (NCBI): domain Bacteria; kingdom Bacillati; phylum Actinomycetota; class Actinomycetes; order Micrococcales; family Microbacteriaceae; genus Microbacterium; species Microbacterium sp. K41. Next base: position 17,889 of record NZ_SSDO01000528.1, read on the forward strand.
CATCAACACGGCCCATCAGCTGCGGCAGGACCAGTCCGCGGGCATCGGCGACCCCGACGACACGATCCTGCTGACCGCCGACATCGTCGTGCACCTGCTCACCGGGCGGGTGGGGGCCGAGCCCTCGCTCGCCTCGACCACCGCGCTGCTCGACCGGGCGACCGGGGACTGGTCGGCCGCGCTCGCCGCGGGTCTTCCCGCCCGGCTCCCTCCCGTGGTGCCGACGGGATCGTCGGCCGGGCCCACCACCGCCCGGGTCACCGCGGCGATCGGCGCCGCGCACTCGGTGCCAATCTTCGCGGTGACGGCGCACGACACCGCCGCCGCATTCATGGCCGTGACCGCCGCCGACGACGAGGGGACCGGTGTCGTCTCCAGCGGGAGCTGGGGGGTGGCCGGGGTGGCCCTGCCCGCGCTGCTGCGCGACGACCGCGCCCGCCGCGACGGCTTCACCCAGGAGATCGGCGCCGGGGGCGACACCCTGCTGGTGAAGAACCTCAGCGGCATGTGGCTGCTGCAGCAGACGCTGCGCGAGTGGGCAGCCGCCGACGGCGAGGCCGAGCCGTCGCTCGACATGCTCACCGCGCTGCTCGACGCGGCGGCCCGGTCGTCGTACCCCGGTCTCTTCGATCCCGCCGACCCCGCGCTGCAGGCCCCGGACGACCTGGTCGCGCGGCTGGTGCGGGCGTGCGTCGAGGGCGGGGCCGAGCCGCCGTCCACCAGGGCCGACCTCGTCCGCGCCATCGTGGACAGCCTCGCCGTCGCCTACGCCGACACCGTCGCGCTCGCCGCCCGCCGGAGCGGACGCACCCTGGAGCGCATCCGCATCGTCGGCGGCGGCGCGCGCAACGCCCTGCTGTGCGCCCGCACCGCCGCCCGCAGCGGGCTTCCCGTCATCGCCGGGCCCGTCGAGGCCTC
>NZ_SSDO01000529.1:0-5378 GCF_004794395.1 Microbacterium sp. K41
CCGCGGCCTCGGCGCCCTCAACGCCGGGGTGGGCGCACCCGAGTCGACCGCGGAGCACGTGCTCGCCGGCATCGACGACCCGGAGCGCTACGTGCTCGGCCGCTGCGCACGCGACCTGTGGCTGGCCGCCGATGCCCTGTCCGCGCTCGTCGGGGAGCTGCCGCTGTACTACGTCGGTGAGAGCTTCGGCGGCGGCATCGGTGCGCTGGCGCTGCCCTGGGACGAGCGCTTCGTGGGCGCGACGCTCATCGTGCCGAGCTTCGGGCAGTACGACGAGCGCCTCGCCGTGCGGTGCCTCGGCAGCGGCGAGACCGTGCGGCAGCACGTGCGCCGCCACCCCGAGGCGCGGGAGGTGCTGCGCTGGTTCGACTCCTCCACGAGCATCGGCTTCGCGCGCATGCCGGTGCGCGTGGAGGCCGCCCTGTGGGACCAGTACGTGCCGCCGCAGGGGCAGTTCGCCGTGGCCGCCGGTGCCCGCGAGGTCGAGCTCGCCGTGCTCCCAGCCGGGCACGCCGAGTACCCCGGGTGGGCGGCCGTGACGGCGGCGGCGATCCGCGAGGGCCGGGAACATCTGGAGCGCGTGCTCGCCCGGTGAGCGCCCGGAGATGCCGCAGGCGCGCACGCGGGTCCGCGCAGGCGAGCACTGGACGCAACCTGTCATAACAGGTACAGTGAGCTTGTCATTACAGGTTGCGCAGCGCCGCAGCATCCCGTCCGAGGAGCATCGATGCCCGAGTACCAGACCCCGCCGATCCCGCCGATGGCCATCGCCTTCGACGCCGAGAAGCTGACGCTCTCCCCCGAGGGCCCCACGCTCACGCGGCGGATGTCCGACCTCGAGGGCCTGTTCCGGGATCACGACGCCTGGGCCGCCTCCGCATCGGGCGACGACCCGGTGGTCTACACCGTCGTCAGTTCCCCCGTGCCCGAGGTCGACCGCGAGCTGCCGCAGTCGATCACGACGATCATGCCCGGGGACACGTCGGGCGAGCTGTGGATGACGAAGGGCCACCAGCACCCCGACCACCATGGCGAGATCTACCTGGCGCTGAAGGGCCGCGGCGGACTGCTCATGTTCGACGGCGAGCGCACCCAGTGGCTCGACATGCTCCCCGGCACCATCGGCTACATCCCCCCGGGCTGGGCGCACCGCTCGGTCAACACCGGCGACGAGCCCTACGCCTTCCTCGCCGTCTACCCGGGCGGCGCGGGGCACGACTACGGGTGGGTGCTGGAGCACGGCATGGGCTCGCGCGCCTACCGTGCGGAGTCCGGCGTCGACCTGCGCCCGTACGCGGAATAGGCTCCGGCCATGCTGATCGCGCACGACCTCGGCACCACCGGCAACAAGGCCTCGCTGCACCATGACGACGGCCGCCTGATCGCCGCGGTCACGGTGCCGTATCCCGCGCACTTCGCCGCGGGCGGGATCGCCGAGCAGAACCCCGACGACTGGTGGAACGCGGTCGTCGCCGCCACCCGCGACCTGCTCGCACGCACGGCCACCGCACCCTCCGACGTCGCGGGGCTCGTGGTGAGCGGGCAGATGATGGGCGCCGTGCTGCTCGACGGCGACGGCGAGCCCGCGCGTCCCGCCATCATCTGGGCCGACACCCGCGCCGGGGCGCAGCAGCGCGAGCTCGAGGCCGCGCTCGGCGCCGAGCGGGCGTACGGCATCCTCGGCCACCGCCTGAACCCCACCTACTCGGTCGAGAAGATCATGTGGGTGCGCGACAACGAGCCCGACGTGTGGGCGCGCGTGCGCCGGGTGTGCGTCGCGAAGGACTTCATCGTGCTGCGGCTCACCGGGCGCCTGGCCACCGACCGCTCCGACGCCTCGGGCATGAACGCCTACGACCAGGCCGCCGGCACGTGGTCGAGCGAGGTGCTGGCAGCCGCTCGGCTCGACCCGGTCCTGTTCCCCGAGATCCTGGAGTCGACGCAGATCGCAGGTCCCCTCACCCCCGCGGCGGCCGAGGCCCTGGGCCTGCACACCGGAGTGCGCGTGGTGATGGGCGGCGGCGACGGACCCCTGGCCGCGGTCGGCTCCGGCGTCGTGGCCCCCGAGGACGGCGCCTATGTCTGCCTGGGCACCTCGTCGTGGATCTCGTTCGCGGCGGATGCCCCGCTGCACGACCCGGCCATGCGCACCTTCACGTTCGACAACGTCGTGCCCGGCTCGTTCGTCCCGACGGCCACCATGCAGGCGGGCGGCGCGTCGGTGCAGTGGATCGCGGAGGCGCTGTCGCCCGATCCCGCGCACCCCGAGACCGGACGCCTGACCGCCGAGGCCTCGGCCGACGTCGACACCGACGACCTCTACTTCCTCCCCTATCTGCTCGGCGAGCGCTCTCCGCTGTGGGATCCTGATGCCCGCGGGGCCTTCGTGGGTCTCGCGCGCCATCACGGCCGGGCACACCTGGTGCGGGCGGTACTGGAGGGCACCGCGTTCAACCTGCTCACGTGCATCCAGGCGTTCCGGGAGTCGGGTGCCGTGATCGACCGCATCGACGCGGTGGGCGGCGGGGCCCAGAGCGACGTGTACCTCTCCGTGCTCGCGGATGTGTGGGGCGTTCCCGTGCGGCGGCGCACGATCGTGGAAGAGGCGAACAGCCTCGGCGCGGCGGTCACCGGAGCCGTGGGTCTCGGGCTGACCGACTTCTCGGCGGCGCGGGCGCTGAGCGAGGTCACGGCCGAGTTCACGCCCGACCCCGCCCGGCACGCGGTGTACGCCGAACGGCATGCCCGGTTCGCCGACGCCTACACCGCGCTCGCGCCCTGGTTCGCCGGACGGCCGCGCTGATGGGCGTCATCCTCGTCACCAGTCGCTCGTTCTCCGACGGCGACCTCGACCTGGTGGAGCGCGCGGCGCGGGCGGGGCACCGCATCCTCCGCGGGCCCGCGCATCACGACCTCGACGAGCTGCGGTCGCTGCTGCACGGGGCCGACGCGTGGATCGCGGGCACCGGTCCCGTGACCGAGGCGCACCTCGCCGCGGCACCGAAGCTCAAGGTGGTGGCACGCTACGGCGTGGGCACCGAGGCCGTCGATCTCGCGGCGGCCCGGGAGCGCGGCATCCCCGTCACGAACACCCCGGGCGCCAACGCCGACGCGGTCGCCGACCACGCGGTGGGGCTCATGCTCGCGGCGCTCCGGTTCGTGCCAGACGGCGACCGCCGGGTGCGAGCGGGCGATTGGGGTGTGCGGCGCGGCCGGGAGCTCGGTGCCGCGACCGTGGGCATCGTGGGCTTCGGCCGTATCGGCCAGGGTGTCGCGCGGCGCCTGAGCGGCTTCGGCTCCCGGGTGCTCGCGGCCGACCCGTTCCTTCCCGTCGAGCTCGTGCGGGCGCAGGGCGCGGAGCCGGTCCCGCTCGACGAGCTGTTCCGCGCGGCCGACGTGATCACCCTGCACGCGCCGGGCGGACAGCGGCTGGTCGACGCCGAGCGCCTCGCGGACATGCGCCGCGGCACGGTGCTGGTGAACACGGCCCGCGGCGACCTGGTCGACGAACAGGCGGTGGCCGAGGCCCTGCGCGACGGCACGCTTGCCGGCTATGCGGCCGACACTCTCGACGGCGACACCGCCGCCCACGACAGTCCGCTGCTCGCGGCCGATCTCGTCGACCGCGTGATCGTCACCCCCCACCTCGGTGCGCAGACCACCCAGGCCGTCGACAACATGGGCTCCCTGTCGCTCGACGACGTGATCGCCGTGCTGCGCGGCGCCGAGCCCGCCCACCCCGTGCCCGTTCCCCAGGAGATGCGATGACCACCACCGCCGACACCGCGGCACCCGCCGCGGACACCGCCACCGCCGACTACATGGGGTTCGTGGGCGTGACCACCGCGTCCTCCTCGATCATGAAGGTGTTCCCGCTCTGGGCCGACATCCTCGACCTCCCGACCCGCAGGCTCGTGGGCCACGACCTGCCGATGGACGCCGACCCCGCGCAGTACCGCGCGATGGTGGCGCAGATCCGGGACGACCCCCACCACCGGGGCGCCCTGGTGACCACGCACAAGATGAACGTGTACGCGGCGGCGTCCGACCTGTTCGACGAGCTCGACCCGTTCGCGGTGTCGTGCTCCGAGATCTCCAGCATCGCCAAGCGGGGCTCGCGCCTGTCGGGCCGCGCGAAGGATCCGATCACGGTCGACCTCGCCCTGAACGACTTCCTGCCCGCCGACCACTTCGCCCGCACCGGGGCGGAGGTCGTCATCCTGGGTGCGGGCGGCTCGGGCACCGCGCTCAGCTGGGCCCTCGCGGAGCGCACCGACGCCCCCGCCCGCATCACGGTGACCGCGCGCACGCAGGACAAGCTCGACCACCTGCGCGAGGTGCACCGCCAGCACGGCACCCCCGACGACCTGCTGCGCTACGTGGTGACGGAGACGCCGGAGAAGGCCGATGCGCTGGTGGCGGCGGCGCCCGCGGGTTCCGTGATCGCGAACGCCACGGGGCTCGGCAAGGACCGTCCCGGCTCGCCGCTCAGCGACGCGGTCGTGTTCCCCGCGGGCGCGTACGCGTGGGAGTTCAACTACCGCGGGTCGCTGGAGTTCCTGCACCAGGCCGAGGCGCAGCGCGCGTCGCGCGACCTGCACGTGGTCGACGGCTGGCGCTACTTCATCCACGGCTGGTCGCAGGTGGTGGCCGACGTGTTCGAGCTGGAGCTGACGCCCGAGACCGTGGAGCGGCTGGCCGCGGCAGCGGAGTCGGTGCGCTGATGCCCGTCGTGCGCACGGTGCTCGGCGACGTCGACGCGTTGGAGCTCGGGCGCGTGAACTACCACGAGCACCTGTTCCAGGTGTCGCCGCTGCTGCCGGGCGACGAGCTCGACGACGAGCAGGCGTCGGGCGACGAGGCGGCGGCGTTGCAGACGAGCGGCTTCGACGCGATGGTCGACGCCACGCCGTTCGGGCTCGCCCGGAACCCGGAGGCGCTGGCCCGCATCAGCGCGGCGACCGGACTGGGCATCGTCGCGACCACGGGGCGGCACCGCGAAGCCCACTACGGCGACGACCACCCGATGCAGGTGTGGGACGCGGAGCGGCTGTCCGCGCTGTTCGTGGCGGACCTCACCCGCGGCATGCCCGCCTCCGACGACGCGGTCTTCGCCGCGCCCGATGTGCCCGTCGCGACCTCGCCCACGGGCGCCCCGGTGCGCGCGGGGATGCTCAAGGCGGGCATCGACTATTGGCGCATCAGCCCGTTCGAGCGCACGACCCTCGACGCGGTGGCGGCCGCGCACCGCGAGACCGGTGCCCCCGTCATGGTGCACCTGGAGTTCTGCACGGCGGCGCACGAGGTGCTCGATCTGCTCGCGGCCGAGGGCGTGGCGAGCGATCGGGTGGTGCTCGCCCACGCCGACCGCGACCCCG
>NZ_SSDO01000530.1:0-3440 GCF_004794395.1 Microbacterium sp. K41
CGGAGCAGCGGCGGCGACGCTTGACGCGCCGCGTGCGCCGGGGGTTGGCTGAGCGCATGGACTCCACCCCCGCCGCCTGGGCCGACGCCGACACCTTCCTCGCCGAGCAGCTCCTGGAGCCCGATCCCGCGCTCGACGCGGCGCTCGCCGCCCAACGGGCCGCCGGGCTGCCCGAGATCGAGGTCGCGCCCCTGGCGGGCAAGCTGCTGAACCTGCTGGTGCGGTTGAGCGGGGCGCGGCGGGTGCTGGAGATCGGCACACTCGGCGGCTACTCCACGATCTGGCTCGCACGCGCCGTGGGAGAGGAGGGACGGGTCGTGACGGTCGAGGCCGAGGCGGACAACGCCGCGGTGGCCAGGGCGAGCCTCGATGCGGCCGGTGTCGGCGAACGGGTGGACATCCGCATCGGCCGCGGCGCCGACGTGCTCCCGACGCTGGTGGGCGGGTTCGACCTGGTGTTCATCGACGCCGACAAGGAGTCCAACACCGTGTACCTGGACTGGGCCGCGCGGCTCGGTCATCCCGGCACCGTGGTCGTGCTCGACAACATCGGCCGCGACGGTGAGATCGTGCGCGAGGACTCGACCGATCCGAAGGTCATCGGCACCAGGGAGGGCCTGCGGATGCTGGGGGAGGACCCGCGGTTCGATGCGACCGCGCTGCAGACCGTGGGGCTGAAGGGCTGGGACGGCGTCGCACTGGCCCTCGTGGTCTGACCCGGCCCGCGCGCGGCATCCACCCGGCGCCGCCTGTCACCCCGGCGCCGTCCGAGCCCGGGGCTAGACTGGGGCGCGGATCGACGACGCTCCACACAACCTTTTCCCTGAGCAAGGAGCACATCAGTGGCACTGATCGAGGCTGTAGGCGCACGCGAGATTCTCGACTCGCGCGGAAACCCGACCGTCGAGGTGGAGGTGCTCCTCGACGACGGCATCGTGCAGCGTGCGGCCGTGCCGTCCGGTGCGTCGACCGGCGCCTTCGAGGCGTACGAGCTGCGCGACGGCGACAAGAGCCGCTACGGGGGCAAGGGCGTGCGCAAGGCCGTCGAGGCCGTGATCGACGAGCTCGGCCCGGCGCTCGAGGGCGTGGAGGCGAGCGAGCAGCGCATCGTCGACGAGATCCTGATCGAGGTCGACGGCACCGAGAACAAGAAGCGCGTCGGCGCGAACGCCATCCTCGGCGTCAGCCTTGCGGTCGCGAAGGCCGCCGCCGACTCCGCAGACCTCCCGCTGTTCCGCTACCTGGGCGGCCCCAACGCGCACGTGCTGCCCGTGCCGCTGTTCAACGTGATCAACGGCGGCGAGCACGCCGACAACGGCATCGACATGCAGGAGTTCTTCCTCGCTCCGATCGGCGCCGAGACCTACTCCGAGGCACTGCGCTGGGGCGTCGAGACGTACCACGTGCTGCGTGCCGAGCTGAAGGCCGCCGGCTACGCCACGGGCCTCGGCGACGAGGGCGGCTTCGCCCCCGACCTGCCCAGCAACCGCGAGGGCCTCGACTTCCTGGTCAAGGCCATCGAGAAGGCCGGGTTCACCCCGGGCACCGACATCGCGCTGGGCCTCGACGTCGCCGCCACCGAGTTCTTCAACGACGGCGTGTACCGCCTCGACAACAAGGACTGGGACGCCGCGGCGCTGACCGAGTACTACGTCGGCCTGGTGAACGACTTCCCGATCGTCACCATCGAAGACGCACTCGCCGAAGACGACTGGGACAACTGGAAGCACCTCACCGAGGCGCTCGGCTCGAAGGTGCAGCTGGTCGGCGACGACCTGTTCGTCACCAACCCGCAGCGTCTCGCCGACGGCATCGCCCGCGGCGTGGCCAACTCGCTGCTGGTGAAGGTCAACCAGATCGGCACGCTCACCGAGACGTTCGACGCGGTCAGCCTGGCGCAGCGCTCCGGCTACACGGCCATGCTGTCGCACCGCTCCGGCGAGACGGAGGACACCACGATCGCCGACCTCGTGGTCGCCACGAACGCGGGTCAGATCAAGGCGGGTGCCCCGGCGCGCAGCGAGCGCGTCGCGAAGTACAACCAGCTGCTGCGCATCGAGGAGGAGCTCGGCGACGCCGCGGTCTTCGCCGGCCGCTCTGCGTTCCCGCGCTACCGGGCCTGAGCGCACACACAGTGACAGAGCCGCGTGAGCCGCGGCAGGACGACGCCGCCGAAGCGGCATGACGGAGGAGGAGCCGTGGCACGACGACCGGCTCCTCCTTCGTCGTCGTCGAACGCGTCTCCGCGCCCCGCGACGGCCAAGACCGCACGGCCGGCACCGTCCGCGAAGCCGGGGCGTCGAGCGCCACGGAGCGCGGAGGGCGCCGCGCCGCGGGTGGACGTGCGGGAGTGGGCGTCGGGGATCCGACTGTCCGCGTTCTCTGCGATCATGCTGTCGCTCGTGGTGCTCGGCGCCTGGGTGCTGGTCCCCACGCTCGGGACGTTCATCGACCAGCGGCAGAAGATCGCGGCGCTGGAGGCCTCGGTGCAGGTCAGCGAGGCCGAGATCGCCGCGCTCTCCGCCGAGCGCGATCGGTGGGACGATCCCGCCTACATCACGACCCAGGCGCGCGAGCGCCTGTATTACGTCAAGCCCGGCGAGGTCGTGTACCTGATCGACAACGACCTCGATCCGTCGGCGCTGCCGCGGGAGCAGGAACCGGTGAGCGACACCCTGGAGGAGCGCCCCGCGGACTGGATGCCGCAGCTGCTGCGCACGCTCGTGTCCGCCGGCCTCAGCGACACCGTGGCCGTCACCCGCTGAGCTTCCGCTCCGAGCATCCTCCCTGGAGCCTCCCCTACGCTGGTGTGGTGACGACGCCCCCGTTCCCCGCCCCCACGCCCGCCGAACTCGCCGTCGTGTCCGCGCAGCTCGGCCGCCCCGCGCGGGGAGTGGTCGGGATCGCGGCGCGGTGCCGCTGCGGCAACCCGACGGTGGTCGCCACCACGCCGCGGCTTCCGGACGGGACGCCGTTCCCCACGTTCTACTACCTGACCCATCCCGCGGCGACCGCGGCCATGTCGACGCTCGAGGCCACGCATGTGATGCCGGAGCTCGCCGCTCTGCTGGACGACGATGCGGAGGTCGCCGAGGCGTATCGCGCGGCGCACGACGCGTACCTGGCCGATCGCGCGCAGTTCGGTGAGGTTCCGGAGATCGACGGCATCTCGGCGGGCGGCATGCCCACCCGCGTCAAGTGCCTGCACGCTCTCGCCGGGCACGCCCTCGCGGCCGGCCCCGGTGTGAACCCGATCGGCGACGCGGCGCTCGAGCGCTCGTCGTGGTCGCCCGAGGTCTGCCGCTGCGAGGACCCCGGTGCGGCTGTGCGCGAGGCGGCGCGGTCGGCATGACCGGACGGCGGATGCTGCGCAGCGTGGTCGCCGCCGCCGCGGTGGCGACGACGGTTCTGCTGCTGGGGTCGAGCGCGACGGCGGCGAC
>NZ_SSDO01000531.1:0-8756 GCF_004794395.1 Microbacterium sp. K41
CGAAGGCGGCGGCGGCCAAGTCGGCAGCGGCGAAGAGCACGGCGCGCTCCGCGTCGGCGAAGACGGCGGCGGCCAAGACGGCTGCCGCGAAGGCCGCAGCCGAGAAGGCCGCAGCCGAGAAGGCCGCAGCTGAGAAAGCCGCGACCGAGAAGGCGGCAGCCGAGATGGCGGCAGCCGAGCAGCCGACGCACGAGGGGACCGGCGAGGAGGCGGCGGCCGACGGGGCTGCCGCGCTCGAGACCGTCACGGAGACGCCCGCCGTGGACGGTGAGGGCGTCGCGATTGTGTCCGCCACCGCGGTGGCGGACGACACGGCAGCTCCGATGTCCGCCGGCTCAGTGGGTGAAGCGGCGTCCGATGATCCGGGCGCGGACACCCTCGTCGCAGAGCTCGAGCCGACCGCCGAGAGCACAGCCGTTCCCGTGCCCGCCGATGCGGTGGAGCCCGTGCCGAACCCCACAGCCGACGCGCTGACGGACGGCTCCGTCGTCGTCGTCGATCCGGAGACCTCGCAGGAGCCGCCGCTGCGTGCCGAGGGTTCCCGTGAGGACCAGCCGAGCACCGAGGCGATCCGCATCCGCGGCCTGGTGAAGCAGTTCGGCGACAACCGCGCCGTCGACGGCATCGACCTGTCGGTGCCCGCCGCCTCGTTCTACGGGATCGTCGGACCGAACGGTGCGGGCAAGACCACCACGCTCTCGATCGTCGCGGGGCTGCTGCGCGCCGACGAGGGGAGCGTCGTGATCTGCGGCATCGACCAGGCCGTCGACCCTCTCGCCGCCAAGCGCGTCATGGGAGTGCTTCCCGACCGCCTTCGCACCTTCGACCGCCTGACCGGCCGACAACTCCTCTACTACTACGGACTGCTTCGCGGTCTGGCGGCTGACGTCATCGAGAAGCGCGCCGCGGATCTGGCTCGCGCCTTCGACCTCGGAGACGCGCTCAATCGCGTGGTGTCGGACTACTCCGCGGGTATGACGAAGAAGATCATGCTCGCCGGTGCGATGATCCACTCGCCCCGCGTGCTGGTGCTCGACGAGCCCTTCGAGTCGGTCGACCCCGTGTCATCCGCCGTCATCCTCGACATCCTCCGCGCCTACGTCGCCCACGGGGGCACCGTGATCCTGTCGAGCCACGGCATGGACCTGGTCGAGCGGGTGTGCTCGCGTGTGGCGATCATCGTCAACGGCGAGGTGCTCGCGGAGGGCACGATCGACGAGGTCCGCGCGGGGCAGACCCTCGAATCGCGCTTCGTCGAGCTCGCGGGCTCCAGCGGCGAGGTGGAGGGGCTGGAATGGCTGCACACGTTCTCCGACTGAGGTTCGCGCTCCTCCTCGGCGCACTCCGCGGTGAACGCCGGATCCGTACGCTGCTGTCCTTCGGGGCCGTCGTCGCCGTGACGGTCGTGGTCTGCGTCGCGGTGTTCAGCCTGACCGACGCCTCCGTGCCGGTCGCCAGCGCGGTCACCGTGCTCGGCGGCGCGGCGGTGCTGCTCGGCTTCCTCGTGGGGCCGCTGCTGGTCGGGGCGGTGGACCAGCTCGACCCCCGTCGGTTCGCGGTGTTCGGCGTCGACGAGCGCCGGCTGCCCTGGGTGCTCATGCTCGCCTCGCTGGTGAGCGTGCCGAGCCTCGCCCTTCTCGCCGTCTATGCCAGCGTGTGCATCGTCGCGATCGAGGCGGGCGCGCCGTGGCCACTCGCGGTGATCATGTCTCTGCTCGGCCTGTTCATCACGGCCCTGATCGCCCGGATCGGCATGGCGCTGAACGCGATGCTGCTCCCGGAGCGTCGATCGAGGGAGCTCACCGCCCTGTTCGCGCTCGCCCTGATCGTGATCGCATTCCCCGTCGCCGTGTTCCTCGGTTCGTTGCGATGGGACGGTGACGTGCCCGCGTCGATCGCGACGCTCACGTCGGTGATCGGTGTCACTCCGTTCGCTGCGGCTCCGGCCTCTGCGTTCGCCGCGGCGGCAGGAGAGACCGGGACGGCGTGGGCGAGCGGTGCCGTCGCTGTGGTCACGGCCATCGCCCTCGCCCTCGTCTGGGCGTGGTTCGTCCGTCGTCTGCTGACGACCACCGAGCGGCCCGTCACAGCACGGGAGCGCACGGGCCTCGGCTGGTTCGGCCTGCTGCCGTCCAACGCTTTCGGAGCGATCGCGTCGCGCAGCCTCGTGTACTGGCTGCGGGACCGTCGCTACATCATGAACGTGATCGTCGTGCCCGTCGCCGGGGTGCTGACGGTGCTGCCGCTCATCGTCGCCGGTGTCCCGATCGAGATCGCGGCCCTCATCCCGGTTCCGGTGATGGCGCTGTTCTTCGGCTGGCTCCCCCACAACGACATCGCCTACGACTCGACCGCGCTGTGGACGCACGTGGCGAGCGGGGTACGCGGCCTTCCCGACCGCCTCGGACGGCTCGTCCCGGTGCTCCTCGTGGCCGTGCCGGTGCTCGCGATCGCGGTGCCGCTGTCGTTGCTGCTCGTGGGGAGCTGGACCCTCCTCCTTCCGCTGGTGGGTCTCGCGGTCAGTCTCCTGCTGTGCGCCCTCGGCATCTCGAGCGTGGTGTCGGTGGTCGCACCGTACGCGGTGTCGCGACCCGGGGACAGCCCCTTCCAGCAGCCGCAGCGGCCGACGTCCCACGGTGCCTACGGCCCCGCCGCGGCGTTCCTCGGATCCATCGTCCTGAGCGTGCCGACGATCTGGCTCTTCGCCGCCACGATCGTCTCCGGTTCGGCGTTCGCGCCCGCGGCGTTCTGGGTGGGGCTGTTCACCGGCGCGATCGTGCTCGTCGCCGGGGCTGTGCTCGGCGGGCGCATCTTCGAGCACAGTGGAGAGCGGCTCATGGAGTTCGTCGAGACCGCGTGACGGCCGCCCACCGGCCCCCCGACGCGGCTAGAATCGCGGAATGAGTACTCCGCTGGACAGCCCCGATCAGGGCGGCGTGGCAACGCTTGATCGCGAACTGGAAGAGCTCCTCCGGGAGGAGAACCTCGAACCGGGCGACCACGAGCGCTTCTCGCACTACGTGAAGAAGGACAAGATCCTCGAGTCCGCGATCACCGGGAAGCCGGTGCGCGCTCTCTGCGGCAAGAAGTGGACGCCGGGCCGCGATCCGGAGAAGTTCCCGATCTGTCCGACGTGCAAGGAGATCTACGAGTCGATGGTCGGCTGACCTCAGTCGGCCTCGAGGTAGACGGTCGGGATCGCCGGGTCGGACTTGCTGAGCGCCAGGGCGCGCACCGGCAGCTCCTCGCGCACGCGAAGGTGATGTGCGCGGGCGGCCGCCGTGCCGGCGACTCCCTCGTGCGCGGTATCGATGTCGCCGTCCTCGACGAGAGTGACCTGGAGCGGCCGGCCGTCCGCGTGCTCAGCGGGCGTGTCGAGCTCTTCGAACCCGTCCGAGACGACGACGGTCTCCGCCGTCGCGACCCCGTCGGACAGCGTCCGGAACGCTGCCTTCCGCCCCCCGAACGACGCCTTGTCGGCGGAGGCCTTGGCCACCCCGATCCAGGCTCCGTCGGCATCCTGCCGCGCGACCAGCTTGTACACCATGCTCGCGGTGGGGTAGCCGGACCCGGTCACGACCGACGTGCCGACGCCGTACGCGTCGACGGGTGACGCGGCGAGAGCGGCGATCGCGTACTCGTCGAGGTCGCTGGTGACGGTGATGCGCGTGCCCGTCGCTCCCAGCTCGTCCAGCTGTGCGCGGACCTCGGCGGCCACGATCGGCAGGTCACCAGAGTCGATCCGGACTCCGCCCAGCTCGGTTCCTGCCACGCGGATCGCCGTCTCGACGCCGCTGCGGATGTCGTACGTGTCGACCAGCAGGGTGGTGTCGACGCCCATGCTCGCGACCTGGGCGCGGAAGGCGTCCTCCTCGGAGTCGTGCAGCAGCGTCCAGGAGTGCGCCGCCGTGCCCATCGTGGGGATGCCCCACGTGCGGCCGGCCTCCAGGTTGCTCGTGGCGGTGAAACCCGCGATGTAGGCGGCGCGGGCCGCGGCGACGGCGGAGCGCTCGGCCGCACGGCGAGATCCCATCTCGGCCAGCGGTCGCTCACCGGCCGCGATGCTCATGCGCGCCGCCGCCGTCGCGACCGCGGAGTCGTGGTTGAGCACGCTCAGCGCGAGGGTCTCCAGGACGACGGCATCCGCGAAGGATCCCTCCACCGTGAGGATGGGGGAGCCGGGGAAGTAGAGCTCGCCCTCGCGGTACCCGCGGACCGAGCCCGTGAAGCGGTAACGCTCGAGGTGGGAGAGCGTCTCGGTGTCGACGACCTGCTCGTCGCGCAGGAAGCGCAGCTCGTCGTCGCCGAACCGGAAGTCGCGGAGCAGGCTCAGCAGGCGCCCGGTGCCCGCGACGACGCCGAAGCGCCGGCCGCCGGACAGGCGACGCGAGAACAGCTCGAACACGCTCGGACGGAACGCGGTGCCGTCCCGGAGCGAGGCGGCGAGCATCGTGAGCTCGTAACGGTCGGTGAGCAGCGCCGTCGACGTGGTCATCCGCCCAGCATAGTGAGCCGCGATACGCGGGCCCTGCCGCGCGCGGGTAGGCTGGGGAGTCATGAATGACGCGCCGATCGGGATCTTCGACTCCGGTGTCGGCGGGCTCACGGTGGCCAGGGCCATCCGCGCCCAGCTGCCCAGAGAATCCTTCGTCTACATCGGCGACACCGCGCACTCGCCCTACGGCCCGAAGCCCATCGCCGACGTGCGCCGCTACGCTCTCGAGGTGCTCGACACCCTGGTCGACCAGGGCGTGAAGATGCTCGTGATCGCCTGCAACACGGCCTCGGCGGCGATGTTGCGCGATGCGCGCGAGCGCTACGACGTCCCGGTGGTGGAGGTCATCGGCCCCGCGGTGCGCCGAGCCGTCTCGACCACGCGCAACGGCCGGGTCGGCGTGATCGGCACGGTCGGCACGATCGGCTCCCGCGCGTACCAGGACATGCTCGAGGTGAACGAGCGCCTGCAGGTCTTCACGGCCGCCTGTCCGCGGTTCGTCGAGTTCGTCGAGGCCGGGGTCACCGGAACCCCGGAGGTGCTCGCCGTCGCGGAGGAGTACCTCGCGCCGCTGCGAGAGGCCGACGTGGACACGCTCGTCCTCGGCTGCACCCACTACCCGTTCCTCCGGGGTGCCATCAGCTACGTGATGGGCGAAGGCGTGACCCTCGTGTCGAGCGATGACGAGACGGCCGGCGACGTCTATCGTCAGCTCGTGCGCGGCGATCTGCTGGCCCCTGCGGATGCCACGGCCACCTACGTCTACGAGGCGACGGGCGACTCGGCCGACGATTTCACCGCGCTCGCCAACCGGCTGATGGGCCGCGAGGTGCGCGACGTGCAGCTCGTCCACACCGGCGTCATCACCCTCCCCGACCCCGCGCTCGACGCGCGCTGACCCGCTCGCCCGTCCCGAACCGAGAGAAGCCCATGACCGACATCGTCCGTGCCGACGGCCGTTCCGCCTCGCAGCTGCGCGAGATCACCATCGAGCGCGGCTGGAGCGCGCAGGCCGAGGGATCGGCCCTGATCAGCTTCGGGGGCACCAAGGTGCTGTGCACCGCCTCGTTCACGAACGGCGTGCCGCGCTGGCTCACCGGCAAGGGCAAGGGCTGGGTGACGGCCGAGTACGCGATGCTCCCACGCGCGACCAACAGCCGCAACGACCGCGAGAGCGTGAAGGGTCGCATCGGCGGTCGCACGCACGAGATCTCGCGGCTCATCGGTCGTGCCCTGCGCGCCGTGGTCGACACCAAGGCACTCGGCGAGAACACGATCGTGATCGACTGCGACGTGCTGCAGGCCGACGGCGGCACCCGCACGGCGGCCATCACGGGCGCCTACGTCGCCCTCGCCGACGCCATCGAGTGGGGCCGCGAGAAGAAGTTCATCGGGCGCAACTCGACGCCGCTGCTCGACTCGGTCGCGGCGGTGTCGGTCGGGATCGTCGACGGCGAGCCCCTGCTCGACCTCGCGTACGTCGAGGACGTGCGCGCCGAGACCGACATGAACGTGGTCGTGACCGGTCGCGGCCTGTTCGTCGAGGTGCAGGGCACCGCCGAGGGGGCGCCGTTCGACAAGCGCGAGCTCGACGCGCTCCTGGAGCTGGGACTCGCAGGCTGCGAAGACCTGAAGGCGCGGCAGCTCGCGGCGCTGGCGGGGGAGTGACCGTGCGCGTCGTCCTGGCGACCCACAACCCGCACAAGGTCGAGGAGTTCCAGCAGATCGTCGCCCAGGCCAGGCCCGACCTGGAGGTGGTCGGCTATGACGGCCCCGAGCCCGTGGAGGACGGCGTGACCTTCGCGGAGAACGCGCTGCTCAAGGCCAGGGCGGCCGCCGCGCACTCCGGGCTTCCGGCGCTCGCCGACGACTCGGGCATCTGCGTGGACGTGCTCGGCGGATCACCCGGTGTCTTCTCCGCGTACTGGGCCGGACAGAAGAAGGACGCGGTGGCGAACCGGGAGCTGCTGCTCGACCAGCTCCGCGACATCGCCGACCCGCACCGAGCCGCACACTTCACGTCGACGATCGCGCTCGTGGTCCCGGGTGGGGCCGAGCACGTGGTCGAGGGGATCTGGCCGGGACGGCTCGCGCACGCGGCGTCCGGCGACGGCGGCTTCGGCTACGACCCCGTGTTCGTCCCGGACGGCCAGGACGCGGGAGCCGAGCGCACGGTCGGGGAGTTCACCGCCGAGGAGAAGCAGGCGCAGTCGCACCGCGCCCGCGCCTTCACCGCCCTGGTGGCCCTGCTCGCAGGACTCTGACCTGGGCGGTCGCGGAGAAGTCCTGCTGACGGTGAGAATCGTTACCCTTCCCGACTAGCCAGGATCGGCCGTTCCGGGGCGATCCCCGGTCTAGCCTGGAGGCATGCACGATCACGCGCCCGCGCCCGGCGGTCTCCGCTCGGCGAGCAGCAGACGCCTGCTCGCCATCTCGTTGACGCTGACCGCCACGGTCATGATCGTGCAGGTGGTCGGCGCTCTGCTCACCGGATCGCTGGCGCTGCTCGCCGACGCGGCCCACATGTTCACCGACGCCTCCGCGCTCGTGATCGCGCTCATCGCGGCCACCGTCGCCGCCCGACCCGCGGACGACCGTCGGACGTTCGGCTACCAGCGCGCCGAGGTGTTCGGCGCGCTGATCAACGCGGTGATCCTGATCGCGCTGGCCACCGTGGTGGCCGTCCAGGGGGTCGAGCGCCTGCTGAATCCGAACACGGTGGAGGTCGCCGGCGGTCTCATGCTCGTCGTCGCGGTCGTCGGCCTGGTGGCCAACGCCGTGTCGATGTGGCTGCTCAGCCGAGCCCAGAAGACCAGCATCAACGTGCGCGGGGCCTACCTGGAGGTGATGGGCGACCTGCTGGGCTCGCTGGCCGTCATCGTCGCGGCCGCCGTGATCCTGCTCACGGGCTGGATGCCGGCCGACGCCATCGCCTCGCTGTTCATCGCGGCCATGATCATCCCGCGGGCGATCTCGCTGTTGCGCGAGGTCTTCTCGGTGCTGTCCGAATCGGCTCCGAAGGGCACGGCCGTCAGCGAGATCCGCACACACCTGCTCGGCTATGCAGGGGTGGTCGGCGTACACGACGTGCACGTGTGGCAGCTCACGCGCGGAGCCCCGGTGTTCACCGCCCACGTGAGTGTGGAGCCCGCACTCCTGGCGGACGGGCGCTCCGCCGCTCTCCTCGCCGACATGCAGTCGTGCCTCGCCGACCACTTCGACGTGGCGCACTCCACCTTCCAGATCGAGCCAGCCGAGCAGTCGGACTGCGAGCCGCACCACGCGTGACACGGCGACCGGCGCTCACTCCTCGACGGTGATCTCGTCAGGGGTCTTGTCCGGCCGGAGGCCTCGCCACCGCGCGTGACGGAGGATGCCGTCCGGTGTCCAGTTGCCGAACTCGACCTCGCCCACGAGCTCCGGTCGCACCCACAGCGCGTCCGAGGCGTCGGGCCTCGGCACGCCGTCGAGCGGCGGAGCGGACACCCGCAGCGGCTCGAGGCGCGCCATCAGCTCGCGGAGCATCCGGTCGCTGAACCCCGTGCCGACCCGTCCCACGTAGCGCAGTTCTCCCTCGTCGGGCACGGCCAGCAGCAGGGACCCGAGCGTGCCGTCGCGTTCGCCCTTGCCCGGACGGATGCCCACGATCACGGCCTCCTGCATGCGCGTGTTCTTCAGCTTGAGCCAGGACGGTGAGCGGACGCCGGGGCGGTAGCGGGACGCGGGGTCCTTGACCACGACGCCCTCGAGACCGAACTCGTCGCTCGCGCCGAGGGCCGCGTCCACGTCGTCGAACACCGGCGGCACCTGGACCGGCGCCTCGAGGTCGGCGACCAGGTCTTCCAGCAGCGTGCGGCGTTCGCGCAGCGGCATGCCCGTGAGGTCGTGCCCGTCGAGCCGGAGCAGGTCGAACAGCATGTAGACGACGGGCGTGCGCACCACCTCGCGCTCGATCTCGCGCGGGCGGGTCAGGTGCATCCGGTTCTGCAACAGGGAGAAGCTCGGCCGTGCGTGGGCGTCGAACGCGACGATCTCCCCGTCGACGATCGCCTCGTCGACCGGGAGGAACGGCGCCCCGTCGGCCGTGAGCTCGGGGTATCGCGCGGTGATGTCGGTGCCGCGCCGGGCGTGGAGCAGCATACGGCCGTCGCGCCAGGTGCCGATCGCCCGGATCCCGTCCCACTTCACCTCGACCCACGACGGGGAGCTGAGGCCCCGAGCGAGCGCCGGCGTGCCGGTCTCGGCGAGCATCGGGTCGAGC
>NZ_SSDO01000532.1:0-2199 GCF_004794395.1 Microbacterium sp. K41
CGGCGAAGGAGTCGGCGGGCCCGGCGAGATGGTGCACGGTGGCGTGCCCGAGGCTCAGCAGGTGCGCCGTGGCCGCGGCCGACCCTCCTGCGTGGTCGCTGTGCACGACGATCGCCCCGGTCTCGGCGGGCGCGTCGACCACCACGAGCCGCAGACCCGGAGGCCGCGGGGCGGACGGCACGAGCGCGGAGGCCTCGTTCAGCACGACCGCGCCGTCGACGCCCTGGTCCGCGAGCTGGGCGAACGCCGCCTCGACGCCCTCGGACGCGGTGACCACGGTGAGGGCGTAACCGCGTTCGGCCGCCGCCTCGGCCGTGGCCTGCAGCATGCGGGAGTTGCCGATCGTCGCGAGGGTGGTGACGACGAGGCCGATCGTGTGCGAGCGGCCCGTGCGCAGGGCTCGCGCGGCGCGGTGCGGCCGGTAGCCGAGCTCCGCCATCGCCGCCTCGACGCGGGCACGCGTGGCCGGATCGACCCGCGGGCTGCCGTTGACGACGCGCGACACCGTCTGGCCCGAGACCCCGGCGCGCGCGGCGACCTGGGCCATGGAGACGCGGGCGGCGTCCGGCGCGGCGGATGCGGAGGCGGGGGTGTCTCGTGCCACGCGTCCTCCGTTCACAACTCCGTCATGTTGACGTTATCACGCGCGGAGACCTACCATGTTGACGTGAACACGCCCGATTCCCCTGAGATGCGGACGCAGGTCCTCGGTGCTGGCGTCGTCCGCCGCGCCACGACCCTCGCCGACGGCCGCGACCTCTTCTACTACGACGACCCCGGCACCGCCCTCGGCGCGGAGCGAGCCGTCGACGCCCGCACCCTCGCCCCGCGACCCGACACCGCGACCATGCGGCTCGACGTGCTGACGGGCGACTGGATCACGGTCGCCGCGAATCGGCAGCACCGCGTGATGATGCCGAGCGCCGACGCCGACCCGCTCGCCCCGCAGACCCCGGGCAACCCGTCCGAGGTGCCGTCGCGCTACGACGTCGCCGTGTTCGAGAACCGCTCCCCCGCGTTCGGCCCCGCGCTCGTTGAGGCCGTGGGCGCCGCCCCCGCCGCGGCCGACGCCCCGCGCGGGCTCGACGACCTCGACGCCCCGGGCCTCGGTCGCACCCGCACCGCGGTCGGACGCTGCGAGGTCGTGTGCTTCAGCCCCGAGCCCGCGGGATCGTTCGGCACCCAGACCGTCACGCGCGGCCGGACCGTGATCGAGGCGTGGGCCGACCGCACCGAAGCCCTCTCCGCACTGCCCGGCATCCAGCAGGTGTTCCCGTTCGAGAACCGCGGCGCCGAGATCGGGGTCACGCTGCCCCACCCGCACGGCCAGATCTACGCCTACCCCTACGTGACCCCGCGCACGACCCGCGCTCTCGACATGATCGACCGCACCGCGCCCGACCTGTTCGCCCGCATCCTCGACACCGAGCAGCGGTCCGAGCGCGTCGTGCTCCGCGGCGAGCACTGGACCGCGTTCGTGCCCTTCGCCGCCCGCTGGCCGCTGGAGGTGCATCTGATGCCGCACCGCCACGTGCCCGACCTCGCCGCGACCACCGACGCCGAGCGCGACGAGCTCGCCCCGCTCTACCTGCGCCTGCTGCGCGGGGTCGATGCGCTGTACGACACCCCGACGCCCTACATCGCCGCGTGGCATCAGGCTCCCGTGCGCGTGGGCCGCGACAGCGTGCGCCTGCACCTGCAGCTGACGAGCCCCCGCCGCGCCGCCGACCGGCTCAAGTACCTCGCCGGCTCCGAGGCGGCGATGTGGGCGTGGGCCGCCGAGGTCACGCCGGAGCAGGGGGCCGAGCGCCTCCGCGACGCCATCGCCCGCACGGACGCCGTGGACGGAGTCTCCGCATGACCGCGGTGCGGGAGGCCGAGGCCCTGTTCGCGACCCTGACCGGGCACGGGCCGGACGGCGTGTGGTCGGCTCCCGGTCGCGTGAACCTGATCGGCGAGCACACCGACTACAACGACGGCTTCGTGCTGCCGTTCGCGATCCCGCAGCGCACGGCCGCGGCGGTCGGCGGGCGCGACGACGGTCGGCTCCGCGTCACCTCCACGTTCGCGGACGAGCCCGTGGAGGTCGCCCTCGACGACCTCGACCGCCTGTTCCCCACCGCGCCCGGGAGCCGCCCCGCGGTGCCGGAGTGGGCCGCGTACCCGCTCGGGGTGGCGTGGGCGCTGCGCCGGGCGACG
>NZ_SSDO01000533.1:0-64373 GCF_004794395.1 Microbacterium sp. K41
CGGATGCTCCCACGACCCAGCCATCACAACCAGGCCCGCAGGGCAACTTCTCTATCTTACCGATCTCGTTTCCGTTGTCAAATCGCCGTTCGGCGACCTGCTCGAGGGAACGAGTCAGCACCTTCATCCGGATTGCTCTATCGAGCGCTTCTGGAATCGGGAGGTGTTCGATGCTTGACGGGAGCCGGTCCGAGGACCTCCGCTCAACCGTTTGGGGCGAACAGGTAATAACTTACGTGGATTCCGGGGGTCGGGCAAATCGCCCCATCCGCCCGGGCGTGTCGCACCCCCACCCGGTGGATTCCGGCTCGGATCCTACGCAGCGGTCGCCGGGCGACGGGTCCGCGACGCGCGCTCACGTTCTGCTGCGGCTTCGAACCATTCGCGCCGAGATGATGTTGCGGACGGAACGGAAGCCCCGGGCGGAGACGAAGAAAGCCGCCGGTGACCCGGCGGCTTTCTTCATGTGTTGTTGTGGACCTAAGGGGATTCGAACCCCTGACCTCCTCGATGCGAACGAGGCGCGCTACCAACTGCGCCATAGGCCCGTGAACGAGTTCTACGTTATCACGATGCGCGGGGTGCTCGTGTCGGCGCAGTCAACCAGCCGCTCGCCGTGCGAGAAGCTCGCGAACGTGCGCCTCGATCTCGGCGTCGTCCACGAAACCCATCCGCGCGTACGGAGAATCCGCCGCGGGTGCGGGGATCGCGACGGGGGGAGCGGGAGCGAGGCGCTCAGCGCGCTCCCGCAGCTCGGCGCGTCGCGCGGCGTCACGTCGCGCCTGCTGCGCATCCATCTCGGCACGCGCGACGTGCGCTCGCGAGCCGGTGACCGAGACCATCGGTTCGGGAAGCGGGCGCGGCGTCCAGGTCGCCCGCCCCTGGTCGTGAAGCTCCGGAGCGACGCGCTGCGCTTCCGCCGGCACCGCGACCCGGGGTCGGCGAGCCGCGCGTACCGCCACCGACGCCATGCGCTGCAGGATCAGTGCGGCGATGAGGGTGAGCGCGCCGCCCACCCACAGGAGCACGGAGGATCCGGCGGCAAGGAGCTGCCATACGCCGAACCCGGCGGCGACGAGGCCGAGCAGAAGCGTGGACGTCGCAAGCATCCGCGTGCGCCGACGCGCGCGTGCACGCCGGACCGCCGGGTCCGCCTTGGTGGCAGCGAGCTGCTCGCGCAATGCCTCGAGCTCGGCCGCCTCGCGCTGCGACTGCACGCGCTTCGCGAGCTTCTGCTGAGCGAGCACCGTCCGGGCATTGAGCTCGACGTGCACCTCGCTCGGCGTCTCACTGGTCTCTGCCAGCACGCGGAGGGCCTGGTTCAGCCGCACGGCGTTGCGCTCCGCGGCGTTGTACTGGAAGCGTCCGCGCCAGGACGGCAGGAGATAGAGCATCCACAGGAGCACGGCGACGAGCACGATCACTCCCCCGCTCAGCACCGGCCCGTCCATAACGACAACGGTAAGGGCAGCGGGGTGGCGCCGCCGTGCAGCCGGGCGCGTGTCGCGGTGTGTCCGGGCGGAATGGGACTCGATCAGAGCGAGATGCGGTCCGAAGGAGGGACAGCCGCGGCCTCAGGCGGGACCTGACCGCTCAGCCAGCGGGCGAGCACGCCCTGGGGCACGTCTTCCCGGGTGAGTGCGAAAGCGTAATGATCGCGCCAGTCGCCATCGATATGGATGTACCGGCGACGAAGGCCCTCGTACCGGAAGCCGAGCTTCTGCACGACGCGGAGACTCGCGGCGTTCTCGGGTCGGATGCAGATCTCCATCCGATGCAGACCGTACTCCGTGAAGCAGGCGTCGGTCGCGAGGGCGACAGCGGTCGGAGTGATCCCCCGCCCGGCGAACCGCTCGCTGACCCAGTAGCCGATGGTCGCGGAGCACAGGGATCCCCGCGCCACTCCCCACACGTTCAGCTGGCCCGCGATCTCACCGTCGCACTCCATGACGAACGGGTAGCCACCGCCGTCGCGGTACTGCTGGAGCAGTCGCCGGATGCTGAGGCGCATGTCGAACGACACGGCGCCATGCGGCACTGTCGCCTCCCATGGCTGCAGCCACGACCGGTTCGTCAGCAGCTCGTGCTGAAGCGGCCTGGCGTCCTTGGTCCTGATCAGGCGCAGCTCAACCGGCCCGTGCCGCATCCCCGCCATCATCTCCATGCCGCACCTCGACCGCCCGCGCGATCGCCTAGAGGCGCTCCGCGAAGTCCTTCAGCCAGGGGCGGAGCTCGGCTCCGAGATCATCGCGGTCGGTCGCCAGCTGCACGATCGCCTTGATGTAGTCCACACGGTCACCCGTGTCGTAGCGGCGCCCGCCGAACACCACGCCGACGACGCCGGGACCGCCCTCGGCCGTCGCGAGCTCCTGCAGCGCGTCGGTCAGCTGGATCTCGCCGCCCTTGCCAGGCTCGGTCCGCTCGAGGATCTCGAAGACGGACGCGGGGAGCACGTAGCGGCCGATGATCGCGAGGTTCGACGGCGCATCCTCCTTGGCGGGCTTCTCGACGAGACCGGTGACCCGCACCGCGTCGGATCCCTCGATCGGCTCGACGGCAGCGGCGCCGTACATGTGGATGCTGTCCGGGTCGACCTCCATGAGCGCGATGACGGCCGCGCCCGTGCGTTCGTGCTGGGCGATCATCTCCGTGAGCAGCGGGTCGCGCTCGTCGATCAGGTCATCACCCAGCAGCACGGCGAACGAACTGTCACCGACGTGCGTGCGGGCACGCAGCACCGCGTGCCCGAGCCCCTTGGGCTCGCCCTGACGCACGAAGTGGATGTCGGCCAGATCGCTCGACTTCATCACGCGCTCGAGCCGACCGGTGTCGCCCTTCTCCATGAGCTTGACCTCGAGTTCGGGTACCGAGTCGAAGTGGTTGGAGATCGCGTTCTTGTTCCGCCCGATGATCACCAGGATGTCCTCGATGCCGGCATCGGCAGCCTCCTCGACCACGTACTGGATCGCCGGCTTGTCCACGACGGGGAGCATCTCCTTCGGCATCGCCTTCGTCGCTGGCAGGAAGCGGGTCCCCAGTCCTGCGGCGGGAATGACGGCCTTGATCTTCTCGTTACCCATCCCCACAGCCTACCGCCGGGCCCCGCCCTAGACTCGGAGCATGTGGAAAGACGTCGAGCACGCCAAGCGAGCCCTTCGGGCAGACCTGCGTGAACGGCGTCAACTCCTCTCCGACCCGCAGCGTGAGGCGGCGGCGAACGCGATCGGCGAACGCCTCGACGCGCTGGTGGACGAGCTCGGCGCACGGTCGATCTCCTGCTTCCTCTCGACCACCACCGAGCCCGGGACGCGCGACTTCGTGACCCGAGCTGTGCGGCGGGGGATCCGCGTGCTGCTGCCCGTCACGCGCGCCGACGGGCTGCTCGACTGGGCGGTCGCCGACGACACCGACGAGGTCGCCGAGGGTCTGCACGGACTGCCGGAGCCGACCGGCGAGGTGCTCGGCCCGATCGCGGTGAACGACGTCGACCTCATGATCGTCCCCGCCGCCGCCGTCGACCGCTCCGGCATGCGCATGGGCTGGGGACGCGGCTACTTCGACAAGACGATCGGCTCCATGGAGAAGTGCCCGCCCGTGTATGCCGTCATCTATGATTCCGAGATACTCGACGCACTGCCGCGGGAGGTGCACGATCAGCCGGTGGACGGCATCGTCACCCCGACGCAGACCCTGAACCTGTCGCCCCGGCGACGCTGAACCGCAAGGACCCCATGCCCACCTACGCCTATGCCTGCACGACGTGCGGGCACCAGTTCGACGCTGTCCAGAGCTTCTCCGACGACGCGCTCACGGTCTGCCCCGAGTGCGGCGGCGCGCTGCGCAAGCAGTACGGCTCCATCGGTGTGACCTTCAACGGCTCCGGCTTCTACCGCACGGACTCGCGTGCCGGAAGTGGCACATCGACGACGGGTTCGGCATCATCGAAGGCGGGTTCGACGACGGGGGCCAAAACGACCGCCGCATCGACCCCGGCCTCGAGTTGAGGTCGCACGATATTTGGGGGTTTCCCGTGATCAAGGGATTCAAAGAGTTCATTCTCCGTGGCAACGTCATCGACCTCGCGGTCGCCGTCGTGATCGGCGGCGCGTTCACCGCCGTCGTGAACGCGATCGTCGCCAGCATCATCAATCCACTGGTGTCGCTGTTCTTCGTCGCGGACGCAGCGGGCAAGTTCGGACCGAAGATCACCGGTCTGTACGGGCAGGAGGTCACCTTCCCGATCGGTGACCTGATCACCGCGATCATCAGCTTCCTCGCGGTCGCCATCGTGGTGTACTTCGCCTTCGTGATGCCGATGAACATCTACAAGGAGCGCCGCGCCAAGAAGAACCCGGTCGTCGAGGAGGCCGCTCAGGCCAGCGAGGCCGAACTCCTGGCGGAGATCCGCGACCTGCTGCAGAAGCAGCAGCGCGGCGCCTAACATCGAGCCGCGCCCCCACGCGGCAAAGAACTCGAAGACGCACGGCCCTCCCGAGGGCCGTGCGTCTTTCTTGTGCAGGGCACTGCCGTGTCAGTAGTGCGGCGGCACGTCGCGCAGGAGTTGCTCGTCGTTCGGGCCCTTGGCGCCCGCGGGAGCGGTCCGGCGTTCGTCGCCGGTCGCGGTGGTCGCCGCCTCAGGGGCCGTGTCGCTCCCGGGAACCGGTGTCAACCGGGCCCGGCGAGCCCCGGGCACCCGAACCACGCGCTGCCGAGGCTCCGCGTCGCCGCTGTCACTCACGCCCGCGGTCGCCGAGGTCGATGGGCTGCGTGTCGTTCTCGGCCCGAGCCGTCGACTCCGCGATGCCGAGCACGGACGCGATGCGCGTCGCCACGGTGCGCGGGTCGCTGTACAGGTCGAACGCGTGCACGCGCACGTAGTGCCACCCGAGGCGGCGGAGCACGTGCGGGCGCAGGCGCAGCGTCTCGCGCAACGATTCGCCGCGCGACTCCGGGTCGGACTCGATCACGACCGCCTTGCCCCGATGCTGCGCCACGAGCGGAAGCAGTCCCCGGTAGTCCACGTCGACCGAGGCTCCGAGTCGTCGCAGTTCCCGCGCAAGTGCCAGCGTCAGCGGATCGGCGAGATCCTCCAGACGCGCGTCACGCGCGCGCGTGGCCAGACCGCCCAGGATCGACATGAGGGTGGCGGCGCCGTGCTCCAGCCGACCGTCGTCGAACGCCGACGGCCGAATCGACGACACCAGGACCATCGACCGGCGCGCCCTGGTCATGCCCACGGTGAGCAGACGCTCGCCGTCCGGGGTCGACAGGTCGCCGAAGTCGCTGAGCACCCGTCCGTGCTTGGTCAGACCGAATCCGAGCGAGAAGATCACGCGATCGCGGCTCTCCGCCACCGACTCCTCGAGAGTCAGAACGGCGAACGGCTCGGCGGTGTCACGGCCCACGAAGTCCGCGACGTCCGAGCGACCGGCGAACGCGGAGGTCACCGCCGCGCGCACCCGCTCGGCGTGACGCGTGCTCGCCGTGACGACCATGAGCGACTCGGAGGGACGGTGGATCGCATGCTCCACGACGAGCGTCACCACCCGCGCGACCTCGGCTTCCGGGCTCTCGACCGCGCCGGAGACGGGGTCGGGTGTACCCGTTCCCCCCTCCACGTAGTCGACCGTGAGGCTGCCGCGGCCGAGATAGGACCCGGCCCACGGGAGGGAGACGATCTCCCCGCCGTAGAACGCGTCGTTGATGAGCTCCGCGAGGTCCTCGCCGCCGGCGCGATAGCTCCGGGTGAGGGTTAGCACGGGCAGAAGCTCGGACAGGCGCTCGAAGACCGACACCTCGTCGAACGGGACCTCGGCCTCCCACTCCTCGGACGGATCGACGGCGATGTGGAACGGCGTGGGCCGCTGTGTCACCGGATCACCGAACGCAACCACCTGGCGCGCGCGACGGATCGCCGGGGCGGCCTCCGCGAGATTGATGGCAGCGGCGTCGACCAGCAGCACGGTGTCGAACTCCACCGAGTCAGGGATCTCCGGCACGAGGTACGGCGACGAGATCCACACCGGGGCGAGCACGTCGACCAGGGTCGGCGCCGCGCTCACGACCTCCGCGGTCGTGGTCGACGGCTGGGTCAGCGCACGGCGCAGATGCTGCGACTGCTGCGGCTCGTCGACGATCGCGATACGCCACTGGTTGGCCAGCTGCCACGCCAGCAACGGTCCCGCCATCGCCGCATGCGCCTCGTCCACCAGCCGGAAGTCGCGCTCGAGCCGGTCGACGACGGCCGTGTTCGCGCCCAGCAGGGACCGGTTGTCCTGCAGCGCCCGCTCCAGCAGCGACTGCCACCACGCGAACTCGAGCTCCTCCCCCACCTGGGCCTCGGACACATGTCGCACCGAGAGCTCAGTGAGCAGCGGCTCCAGCCCGAGGAGAGCCAGCTTGTCGCGCAGCTGCGCGCGCTCCACGAGGTTCTCGAACACCTCGGACTTCGCCGCGAGACCCGCCAGCATCCGTACCAGCCGCGCGACCGGGAGGGAAGACAGAGGCTCACGGCGCCCCAGGGCCGCATCCAGTTCCGCCAGCTCCGCCTCGACCCGCTGCCAGGCCACGTAGACGTCGGCGAGCCCGAGCGGGATCTCCGGAGCGACGCCCGCATCGACATAGCGCTGCCACTGCGTGCGCTGCGTCTGGATGCGCAGCAGCGCCTCGTGCATCTCGGTCACGTGCACACCCGGACGCACGTACTCCTTCGCCAGCCGTCGCAGCCGACGACGGTTCGCGCCGGACATCCCCGGCGCATCGCGTCGTGAGCCGTGCGCCTGGATGAGCTCGCCGAGCGGCCGCTCGAACACGGTCGGGCTGAAGCGATCGAGCGTGTCGCGGATGCCCTGCAGCAGGCGGAGGTACTCGCCGAGCTCGTCGATCGTGGCGAAGGGGCGCATATGCGTCTGTGCGATCAGCTCGTAGCCGCGCTCCAGGAGGGCCGGGACGCTCGTCGCGTGCAGTCGCCCGGCGAGCTCGTGTGCGGCACGGGCCGCCTCGGTGCTGGCGAACGTGACGCCGTACCAGGGAGAGTCGTTGGGCCCGACGCGGAACTCGCCGAGACGAGCCGCCTGCGCGAGGGCCTCGGCCGCGTCCGTCCGATCGGCGGCGAGTCGCCGGAGCGCGTCGATCCCCAGCCTCGCTGTGGTCGAGGGCGGAACCGGAAGGGAGGCGAGGCGTGTGAGATGGCGCGTGGCGTCGAGGACCGAGGCGTCGAGCCCCGGCACGGGTGACGTCAGTGCCTCACGGTAGTCGCGCAGCACAGTGCGGAGCCGGACGAGTGCGTCGTCGACCTCGCTCACCTTCGGCGCCGTCGCCTTCTCGTTGCGGCCGATCGCCTTCACGAGGTCGCGTCGCACGCTGGCGGGCGACACGGCGAGGCTGTCCAGCCCGATGCCGGCGAGACGGTGGCGCACGCCGTCGAGAGTGGACCGTCGCGCTGACACCACGAGCACGCGCTTGCCCGCCCGGACCAGCTCACCCATGGCGTTGATGACGGTCTGCGTGCCCCCGGTCCCCGGAAGCGTCGCCACAGTCAACGAGTGCCCGGCCGCGATGCGTGCGAGCACCGCCTCCTGTTCGGCGTCGGCATCCAGAAGAAGGTTGTCCGACGCGGGGGCACGATCGTCCGGGCCCGTGTGATGCGGCACCGCCCGGGGCGCAGCGAGCTGTTCGCGATCCCCGACGTGGCCGCCGAGAGCGTTGAGCACGGTGTGGTCGAGGGTTGCGCCATCGCGGGACATGGCGGAACCGACGTCGGCGAAGGTCGATACGACGAGACGCGGCTCGACGGAGAAGGTGTCGATCGATCGCGTGAGCGCGCGGAGACTGTCGATCACCGGCTGCGGCTTGAAGATGCCGCCGTCGTACGCGAGAGCAGCGAGGGCATCGGCATCGATCGTGAGACCGAAGTGCTCCCTTGCGATGCGCACGAGCTCGGGGTTCACCTCGAAGGCGCCCTGGAGCTTGAGCTCGAAGTCGGTATGGTGACGGCGGATCGCGAGCGGCCGCAGCAGCACGGGCGCGGCGAACCACGCGCCACCGATCCGCCATCGCGCGACACCGACCGCCAGGTGCACGGCCTCGATGCCACGGACCGTGCGCAGCTCGGTGTTCTTCGCGGTGATGCGCTCGGCCGCGAGTCGGGCGGTGCGCAGTCCCACCTCGTCGCGGAAGAGATTGGACAGCAGCGTGGACTTGCCGGTGATGAACTGCGGGAGGCTGCCGGGGTGGGCCTTGGAGATGTCGATGCCGGACTCCGGCCCGTCACGGAAACTGGTGAGCGGGGAGGGACCTCCGAGATCAGCCGCCTCCGCCTTCAGCCTCGTCCGCTCGGCCTCGGCGGCATGCGCGATGTCCACGCCGGTCGAGGTCTCGTGGAGGTCGCCGAGAGGCACAGCGGTCTCCGCCGCCGTGCCGTCCGCAGACTTCCCTTCACGTCGCCACACACTCACACCCTAGGCGCGCGACCGCCGGAGGCCGGTATCCCTGGCGGGTTTCCGCCGAAAATCCGCGCGTCCGTCCGGCGTTCACCCTCCCTCCCCCGCCAAGGCCTCGGCTCAGGTTCTCCACGGTCCGTGCAACGCGACGAGCGCAGCATCGTCCTCATCGGCCGCGCCCACCAGGATGGTGCCATGAGCTTCCGCTACGACTTCGCCCCGACGCCGTTCGGCGATGCCCTCGCCGTGTTCTCCGACGAGGGCATCGTGCGCTTCGACCTCTCCGAGTCGGAAGACCCGAGCGTCCCCTGGCTGCTGGAGGGGGTGTCTCGGCAGCTGGGCGCCGTTCCCGCCCCTGCCCCCGGCGCCGCCGACGAACTGGCGCAGCTGCTCCTCGACTACTTCGACGGCGATCCGGTGCGGTTCGACACGCACCTGCGCATCGACTGGCGACTCACGGACGGCTTCGCGCGGCGAGCGCTGCAGACCATCTGCGAGATCGAGTGGGGGCAGACCATGAGCTATGGGGAGGTCGCGATCCTCGCCGGCCACCCCGGAGCGGCCAGAGCGGTCGGCACCGCCTGCCGCGTCACACCCTTCTCCATCATCGTCCCGGTCCATCGTGTGGTGCGGTCCGACGGATCACCGGGCCAGTACGGCGCACACCCCGACCGCAAACGATTCCTCCTCGACCTCGAGTCGCACTGAGCCTCCCGACCCCACGCACCCGACCCCGCAGAGAGGTGGACCCGGCGAGTAGGCCGCCGGGTCCACCTCCCTGTTCCGCCGAGGCGACGGGGTCTCTAGTGGTCCACCGCCTTCTCGGCACCGAAGCCGGTGAGGGAACGGACCTCCATCTCCGCAGCGAGCTCGGGCGACTCGCGTCGGGTGCTCGTGACCGTGCCGAGCCAGCCGAGGAGGAAGCCCAACGGGATGGAGACGATTCCCGGATTGTTGAGTGGCCACACCGCGATGTCGATGCCGGGGATCATCGACGTCGGCGTCCCAGAGAAGACCGGAGACAGGACGATCAGCAGGATCGCCGAGCCCAGGCCGCCGTACATGCTCCACACCGCGCCACGCGTGGTGAACCTCCGCCAGAACAACGAGTAGAGGATCGTCGGCAGGTTCGCCGACGCCGCGACGGCGAAGGCGAGCGCCACCAGGAACGCGATGTTCTGCCCCTGAGCGCCGATACCGCCCACGATCGCGAGGATGCCGATCACGATGACCGTACGACGGGCGACGCGCACCTCGCCGTTCGGATCGGCCTCGACCGGGTTCCCCGCGGTATCCTTGCGTCCCTTCTGGATCACGTTGGCATAGATGTCATGCGCGAACGACGCCGCAGCCGTGATGGTCAGCCCGGCGACCACCGCGAGGATTGTGGCGAACGCGACGGCCGAGATGAAACCGAGCAGCACGGGGCCGCCGAGCTGCAGCGCCAGGAGCGGTGCCGCCGAGTTCACCCCACCGGGTGCTGCAGCGATCACATCCGCTCCGACGAGCGCGCCGGCGCCGTAGCCCAGTACCAACGTCAGCAGGTAGAAACCGCCGATGAGCCAGATGGCCCACACCACAGACCGCCGCGCCTCCTTGGCCGTCGGCACCGTATAGAACCGCATGAGCACATGCGGCAGACCGGCGGTACCGAGCACCAGGGCCATGCCGAGGGAGAGGAAGTCCCACGGATTCGCCCCGTACTGCAACCCGGGCGCGAGCACCGCGTCACCCTTGTCGGAGTTGGCGACCGCAGCCTCAAGCAGCGTGTTGAGGCTGAACCCGTTGAGCGCGAGCACCCAGATCGTCATCCCGAGAGCGCCGCCGATGAGCAGGACCGCCTTCACGATCTGCACCCACGTGGTTCCCTTCATCCCCCCGATCAGGACGTACACGATCATGAGGATGCCGACCACCGCGACCACGATCGACTGTCCGACGCGCCCGTCGATGCCGAGCAGCAGCGAGACGAGCCCGCCGGCGCCGGCCATCTGCGCGAGCAGGTAGAAGAAGCACACCGCCAGGGTGGTGATGGCCGCCGCCATGCGCACCGGGCGCTGCTTCAAGCGGAACGACAGCACATCCGCCATCGTGAACTTCCCGGTGTTGCGCATGAGCTCGGCCACCAGCAGGAGCGCGACAAGCCAGGCCACGAGGAACCCGATCGAATAGAGGAAGCCGTCGTACCCGTTGATGGCGATCGCACCGCAGATGCCGAGGAACGACGCGGCGGACAGATAGTCGCCGGCGATCGCGAACCCGTTCTGCGGCCCCGTGAACGAACGCCCCGCCGCATAGTAGTCCGCCGCCGTCTTGTTGTTCCTGCTCGCGCGGATGACGATGAACAGGGTCACCGCCACGAAGGCCAGGAAGATCGAGATGTTGAAGACCGGATTGATCTCGAGGGCGACGGTGTCGGTAGCCGTCCGAATACCGATCATGCGTCGGCCTGCGCCTTCTCCAGTTCATCCCTGATCTCGGTCGCCAGCGGATCGAGTCTGCGATTTGCAAATGCGACATATGCCATGGTGATCGCGAATGTCGTGACGAATTGTCCCAGTCCGAAGAGCAGACCGACCGTGATATCGCCCCACACCCGCTGCGCCATGAAGTCGCGCGCGAATGCGGCCAGCAGCACATAGACGAAGTACCAGACCAGGAAGAAAGCAGCCAACGGGAAGATGAACGATCTCTGCGTTCGCTTCAGCCGGACGAATCGCGGAGACTGTTCGACGGCGACGTAGTCGATCGCTCCACTCTGAGGGGTCGGTTGATGGTCGTTCATGGGGCCTCCTTGCCACATGTCCCGTGCTCGCGCGGCTCGATCCGCCCGAATGGTAGGGTCGACGCTACGAAACGGGGAACGGCGCCGTCACCCCCGAAAGTAGGTATTCCGTGACCTCTCCGATCGCCGCTGAGACCGAGGCGGATCTCGTCGCCAATGCGGTGCGCGAGCTCGCACGACGCACACGGTTCCCCGTGGCCTTCGGCGGTCTCGTGGAAGAGGGCGTGGTGAGCGTCACCAGCATCGTCGGGGCCCGCACCCGGTCGCTCGACGGGCTGCGCGTCCGACCGGAACGGGGTCTCGGCGGGCGCGCCATGATGGAGTTGCGGCCGCGCATGACCAGCGACTACGGCTCGTCACGGCAGATCACGCACGACTACGACGTCTTCGTCCTCGGCGAGGGGCTGCGCACGCTTCTGGCCCTGCCCATCGTGGTGCAGGGACGCTCGCGCGGCGTTCTGTACGCCGGCGCCTGGGACCACGCGCAGGTCGGCGGGGTGACCACGGCGCCCGCCATGCAGGTGGCGCAGTCGGTGGCGGACGAGCTCCGCATCAGGGACGAGGTGCAGCGGAGGCTCCGTGCGGCGACGGAAACGCCGCCGACCGTCGCGGCGCCGCAGCGCGAGGAGCTGCGTGAGAGCTTCGCCGAACTGCGCAGCATCGCCGCCGCGGTCGAGGACGTCGATGTGCGCGCGCGTCTGGCTCAGGTGGAGCGGCGTCTGCTCACCCTTGCCGGTGAGACCGTGCCGCCCACCACCGCCCCGGTGCCGGTGGTGCACCTCTCCCCTCGGGAGACGGATGTGCTCGCGTGCGCGGCGCTCGGCGCGACGAATGCCGAGATCGCCGCGCAGCTCGGCCTGAGAGAGGGAACGGTCAAGGCATATCTGGGGACCGCGATGTCGAAGCTCGATGCTTCGACGAGGCACGCCGCCGTGACGAAGGCACGCCGCGCCGGTCTCCTCCCCTGAACTGCTTCTCTCTCCGGCCGAGCGACCGTGAATTATTGCTGCGTTTGCGTGCCGCAGGTACAGTCGCATTCATGGCGAGAAGAATTGTGCATCAACTGGTCGACGATATCGACGGCAGCGTCCTGGAGGTCGGTGAAGGCGAGACCGTGCATTTCTCGTTGAACGGAACGTCCTACGAGATCGATCTGAACGCGGCGCACGCGGAGGAATTGCGCGCCGCACTCGAGCCGTATATCTCCGCGGGCCGCCGCGCCGGGAGCGGATCATCCGCGCCGTCGCGCTCGAGTTCCACCCGGAAACGGCCGGCACGCAACCCCGAAGTCGCGGCAATCCGCGCGTGGGCGAATGAGAACGGCTACACGCTCTCAGAACGCGGGAGGATTCCCGCCCCCATCCTCGAAGCCTACAAAGCGGCCCAGTGACACGGTCCCGCCCCACCTCACGGTCGGGCGGGATCTTCTTTTGCGCCGCCCGTCGCCCACGGCTCATCGCGGAGGGTGATCTCCTCCGTCATGTCCTTCAGGAAGCGGATCACGACATCACGCTCGGCCGAAGACAGCCGAGCGGCTGCATAGAAGCGCTTCGCCTGCTGTCGGCCGACGGTCTCCATCGCGGCGTGCCGCGTCTCCGGCGTGATGGTGATGGCGAGCGCACGACGATCGGTCGGATGAGGCGACCGCCGGATGTGCCCGCCCTTCTCCAGCCGGTCGAGGAGCTTGGTGGTCGCCGCCGTGGACACGCCCAGGTGATGCGCGATGCCGCTGGGGGTCGCGACCATCGCACGGTTGGCACACACGATCAGATAGTGCAGCGCACGCATGTCGGTCTCGTTGAGCTGCATGTATCGCCGCGAGGCCTGCGACAGCCGCTGCTCGGCGTCTCGAAGATCGCTCAGCGCCTCCATGACGAGAGCGATCTGGCGCAGATCCTCCGGGGGCACCCCGGTGCGATCGATCAGTGTGCTGCGCGGGTCGCTCGCGTCGACGTGGTAGATCGATGCGTGACTCAGCCCGTCTGCGCTCTCCGTCGAGGCCGATTCAGCGGAGGAGTCCGCGGCCACAGCCGCCCCGGAGCGCAGGGTGGTGCGGGGCTCGGTGTCCATGCGATCATGTTACACACGAACAGATTCATGCTAAGTTGATATTTCACCAAGTTAGCTAAAGGACGGGGAAGTCATGCAACAGGTCACGCTCCTCGCGGAAGACGGGACAGCCGTCGGCGTCCTTCCCAAGAACGAGGTCCACACGTTCGACACCCCCCTCCATCTGGCCTTCTCGTGTTACGTCCTCGACCCGTCCGGGCGCGTCCTCGTCACGCGGCGCGCCCTGACCAAGCGCACCTGGCCCGGCGTCTGGACCAACAGCTTCTGCGGACACCCTCAGCCCGGCGAGGACATGGCGGACGCGGTGCGGCGGCACGGCCTGCACGAGCTCGGCCTCCGGGTCGACCAGGTCCGCCTCGTCCTCCCCGACTACCGCTATCGCGCCGTGGATGCGAGCGGCATCGTCGAGAACGAGATCTGCCCCGTGCACGTCTCCGTGCTCGATCACGATCCCGTCGCCAACCCGCAGGAGGTGTCGGAATGGGCCTGGGTCGACCCGGGGGCGCTGGCCGAGGCCGTGGCCCTCGCTCCGTTCGCGTTCAGCCCGTGGATCGTCGAGCAACTGCCACGCCTCCGCAGCCTCGGTGAGGTCTGAGCCGTGAGCACGACCATCACGCACGAAGACCTCGGTACTCGGATCGAGGAGGTCCTGCGGCGGCGCTTCGCCGAGCGCGCCGTGGCCGCCGAGCATCACGGGGCCGAGTTCGCCGCGCTCTGGAACGAGGCCGCCCAGCACGCCCTCGGCGGCAAGCTCCTGCGTCCGCTCATGCTGATGGAGCTCTTCCCCGCGCTGGCGACGACCGTGCCCACCCGACGCGAGACCGAGGGCGCGATCGACGTGGCCGCGCACGTCGAGCTGTTGCACTTCGCGTTCCTGCTGCACGACGACGTGATCGACGGCGACCTCACGCGGCGCGGGCGGCCCAACCTCATCGGCTCGCTCGTGGCGCGGCGCCCCGACGAGACCGCGGCCGCCGCCCTGCACTGGGGACGCGCGAGCGCGATCCTCCTCGGCGATCTGCTCCTGTCGACCGCAGTGCTCGGCTTCGCCCGCGCCGAGGTGAGCGCCGACGGCCGCGAGCGGCTGCTGGCCCTGCTCGACACCACCGTGTTCGAGACCGTCGCGGGTGAGCACGCGGACGTCGCCCTCAGCGATGGCATCGTCACGCCCGACCTGCGGACCATCCTCGCCACGAGCGCGTCCAAGACCGCGACCTATTCTTTCGTGCTGCCGCTGCGCGCCGCTGCCGTCCTCGCCGGAGCCAGCGCGGAAGCCGAGGAGCAGCTCACCCAGATCGGCACCCACCTCGGACTGGCCTACCAGCTGCAGGACGACCTCCTCTCGGTGTTCGGCGACCCGCACGCACACGGCAAGGACGCCTTCTCCGACCTCCGAGAGGGCAAGGAGACCGCGATCATCGCGTACGCGCGCATGACGAGCCACTGGCCGAGCATCGAGCTGCGCTTCGGCACGGCAGACCTCAGCGCGTCCGACGCCGGCGACATCCGCGACCGTCTGCGCGAGTGCGGCGCCGAGCGCTTCGTCCGCGGACTCGTGCAGGAGCAGCTCACCGCCGTGTCGACCGTGCTCGCCGAGGCGGAGGAGTCCGGCACGCTCAGCCCCGCGGCCGGGCGCACGATCCTGGCGATCGCCGACCGCATCGAGGGCCGCCGCCGATGAGCCCCCGCCCCGTCGAGCGCCCGGATCCCGCCGCCCTGCGCCGCTTCAGTCGCACCGCCGAGATCGCCACCACCGACGTCATCCGCACCTACTCCACCTCGTTCGGTCTCGCCACCCGGCTTCTCGGCACGCGGCATCGCCAGCACGTGCGCAACATCTACGCCATGGTGCGTATCGCCGACGAGATCGTGGACGGGGTCGCGGCCGAGGCGGGGCTGGACGCCTCGGCGCAGGCCGCGGCACTGGACTCGTATATCGCCGAGACCCACCGCTCGATGCGCACCGGGTACAGCAGCGACCTGATCCTGCACGCGTTCGCCCGCACCGCGAGGGAGTGCGCCATCGGCGAGGACCTGACGGGGCCGTTCTTCGACTCCATGCGTGCCGACATCTCCCGCGACGCCGCGTTCACCGCCTACGACGCGGACGCCCACGCCGCCTACGTCTACGGCTCGGCCGAGGTCGTCGGGCTCATGTGCCTGCAGGTGTTCCTCCGCGATGCCGACCGCACCCCGGAGGAGCGGGATATCCTGCACCGGGGAGCCCGGCGGCTCGGAGCCGCGTTCCAGAACGTCAACTTCCTGCGCGACCTCGCCGACGACACCGACCGCCTCCAGCGCGGCTACCTCGGTGGCACTGAACGGCTCACGGACGCCGACCGCGACGCCTGGGTCGCCACGGTCGAACGCCAGCTGGCCGACGCCCGCGCCGCGATCCCCCTCCTGCCGAAGGACGCGAGGGCGGCCGTCCGCAGTGCGCTGGCGCTGTTCGCCGCACTCACCCGCCGCGTCGCGAAGACCCCCGCCGCCGAGCTCTACCGCCGCCGTGTGCGCGTGCCGGACCCGGTGAAGGCGCTGCTCGCGGCACGGGCCGTCGCGACGACCGCGTGGGAGCGTGACCGATGAGCCGCGTCGTCGTGATCGGTGCCGGTGTCGCGGGGCTCGCGACCGCGGGGCTCCTCGCCCGCGACGGACACGAGGTCGTGGTGCTGGAGCGCAACGACCGGGTGGGCGGACGCGCCGGAACGCTCGAACGCGAGGGCTTCCGCTTCGACTCCGGCCCCTCGTGGTACCTGATGCCGGAGGTGTTCGACCACTTCTTCCGGATGATGGGCACCAGCACCGAGGAGCAGCTCGACCTGACGCTGCTCGACCCCGGGTACCGCGTCTTCCGCGCACCGGAGTCGGCGGAGGGCGCTGTCACCGTTCCCGCGGGCCGCGATGCCGTCCGACGACTGTTCGACGACCTCGAGCCGGGCTCCGCTGCCACGCTCGACCGCTACCTCGACTCGGCGTACCACGCGGGCACCATGGCGCAGCGCTATTTCCTCTACAACCCGTTCACCCGCACGCGCTCCCTCGCGGCCCCGGAAGTGCTGCGCGCCCTCCCCCGCCTGTTCTCCCTCCTGGGAACCCGACTCCAGTCGTTCGCCGCCCGGCGCTTCCGCCACCCCGTGCTCCGGCAGATCCTGGGCTACCCGGCGGTCTTCCTCGGCACCGATCCGCGCAGCGCCCCCGCGATGTACCACCTCATGAGCGCGCTCGACCTCGATCAGGGCGTGCTGTACCCGCAGGGCGGATTCTGGCGCGTGGTCGAGCGGATCGCGGCCCTGGCCGAGGACTCGGGCGTCCGCATCGTGACGGGAGCCGAGGTCACCGGCATCCTCACGCGGGACGACAGCGCCGGGACGCACGTGTGGGGCGTGGGGTGGACGGACCCCAACGGAGACCAGCACGTGGAAGAGGCGGACATCGTGGTGTCCGGCGCCGACCTGCACCACACGGAGACCGCGCTGCTGCCGCCGTCGCTGCAGTCGTACCCCGAGTCGTGGTGGGCGCGGCGGACAAGCGGGCCCGGCGGGGTGCTGGTCATGCTCGGGGTACGGGGATCGCTGCCGCAGCTGCCGCACCACTCCCTGTTCTTCACCGACGACTGGGACGCGAACTTCGACGCGATCTTCGGGCGCACCCCGCAGATCCCCGCACCGGCATCGACGTACGTGTGCCGCCCGAGCGCGACCGACGCCGACGTCGCGCCCCCCGACCACGAGAACCTCTTCGTCCTCGTCCCGGTGCCCGCCGATGTCGACCTCGGCCATGGCGGATCGGACGGATCCGGCTCGCCGCAGATCGAAGCGGCCGCCGACGCCGCGATCGACATGATCTCCTCGTGGGCGGGGATCCCGGACCTGCGCGAACGCATCGTGGTGCGCGAGACCGTGGGACCTGCCGACTTCCACGACGACTACCACTCCTGGCGCGGCGGAATGCTGGGCCCGGCGCACACCCTGTCGCAGAGCGCGATGTTCCGCGCGCAGAACGCGTCGCGCCGAGTCCGCGGGCTGTACTACGCGGGCGCCACGACGGCGCCCGGGGTCGGCGTGCCGATGTGCCTGATCAGCGCGGAGCTGGTGCTCAAGCGCATCCGCGGCGACCACTCGCCCGGTCCCCTCCCGGAGCCGGCGCCCTCGGAACGGACGGCCCGGCCGTGACCGGCGCGATCTACCTCGGCGCCCTGCTGGTGTCGCTCGGGTGCATGCTGCTGCTGGACTGGCGCTTCCGCCTGTTCTTCTGGCGCGACGTGTTCGCCGCGGCCGTCGTGACGGTGCTCGGGGTCGCGTTCTTCCTCGTCTGGGACGTGGCGGGCATCGCCGCCGGGATCTTCTTCCGCGGTGATGCGGTGATCGCGACGGGCATCGTCCTCGCCCCGGAGCTGCCGATCGAGGAGCCGGTCTTCCTGGTGTTCCTGGTCGTGTGCACCATGGTCCTGTACGGCGGTGCCGTGCGGATCGTCGAGCGCCGCCGCGCACGGTCGCCCCGCGCGGAGGTCGCCCGATGACGTATCTGCAGCTGTCCGCCGTGTTCCTGGCCGTCGCCGCGACGGGCGGCCTCGTCGCCGCGCTCGTGGCCCGGCGCGGTCCCCACGCCGGCGCTCTGGCCGCCACCGCCCTGACCCTCCTGGCGCTCACGGCCGTGTTCGACACCGTCATGATCGCGACCGGGCTCTTCCACTACTCCCCCGCACATCTCGTCGGCGTGCACATCGGTCTCGCTCCGCTGGAGGACTTCGCCTATCCGGTCGCCGCGGTGCTGCTGCTGCCCGCCGTGTGGACCGCCCTGCGGGCGCGACGTTCCCGTAGGGGAACCTCGGCCGCAGCGACCGCAGCCGCCACCGAACGGGAGGAGCGCGCATGAGCCGGGCGTCCGTGCCGCGCACGGGAGTCGGACACGACATCGCGCAGATCCTCCTGTCGTCGCGGCCTATCAGCTGGATCAACACCGCCTTCCCGTTCGCCGCCGCCTACCTGCTCAGCACGCGCGAGATCGACCCCACGTTCGTCATCGGCACGCTGTACTTCCTCATCCCCTACAACCTGGCGATGTACGGCATCAACGACGTGTTCGACTACGCGTCCGACCTGGCGAACCCGCGCAAGGGCGGGATCGAGGGAGCACTGCTGTCGCCGCGCATCCACCGCACCACCCTGTGGGCCGCTGCCGCGACCAACGTGCCGTTCCTCGTCTACCTGTTCGCGGTCGGCAACCCCGCGTCGTGGTGGTGGCTCGCGGTGAGCGTGTTCGCGGTGATCGCCTACTCCGCGCCGGTGCTGCGCTTCAAGGAACGACCGTTCCTCGACTCGATCACGTCGAGCACCCACTTCGTCAGCCCGGCCATCGTCGGCCTCGCCCTCGCGGGAGCTCCGGTCTCGGCGGCGACCGTGGTCACGCTCGGCGCGTTCTTCCTGTGGGGCATGGCAGCGCACGCGTTCGGCGCCGTGCAGGACGTGGGGCCGGACCGCGAGGGCGGCATCTCGTCCATCGCCACCGTGATCGGTGCCCGAGCCACCGTGCGCCTCGCGATCGGCCTCTGGGCGGTGGCGGGGGTCGCAATGCTCCTCACGCCCTGGCCCGGCCCCCTCGCGGCGGTACTCGCCGTGCCTTACATCGTGAACGCCGCACCGTGGTGGAACGTCACCGATGACACCTCCGGCAGGACCAACCGCGCCTGGCGCCGCTTCATCGCCCTCAACTACATCGCCGGCTTCCTCGCCACGATGATCCTCATCCTCGCCTGGGTCTCCTGACTCCGACGCCCCCGCGACGAACCCACCTCCTCCCGAAAGGAACCCGATGTCCCGCCCCGCCGAAACGCCGACCCCGCCGTCCCGAGAGCGCGTCCGTCGCCACTCGTGGCTGCGGGTCTTTCTCCCGGTCCTGCTGATCCTGGTGTGGCTGGCCGGGGCGTCGTTCGGTGGTCCCCTGTTCGGCAAGGTCGACGAGGTCTCCTCGAACGACCAGACCACGTACCTGCCCGAATCGGCCGACGCGACCACCGTGCAACAGCTCCTGGGCGAGTTCAACGACAGCGACGCGATCCCGGCCATCGCGGTGTTCACCTCGGACCAGGAGCTGACGCAGACCGAGCTCGACGCGATCAGCGATGCGGTCGCCGACGCTCCGTCGGTCGAGGGCGTCGCGGACGACGTCTCGCCCGCGCTCCCCTCCGACGACGGGAAGGCCGTGCAGGCGTTCATCCCGATCGAGGGCGACGCGGAACTCGCCGATACCACCACGGCGCTCGGCGAGGAGTTGCGCGCGGCGGTCCCCGACGGGGTCACGGTCTACATCACCGGACCGGCCGGTTTCAGCGCCGACCTGGTCGCCGGCTTCTCGGGGATCGACGGCCTCCTGCTCGGGGTGGCGCTGCTGGCGGTCCTCGTGATCCTCGTCCTGGTCTACCGGTCGTTCCTGCTGCCCCTCGTCGTGCTGTCCACGAGTCTGTTCGCGCTGTGCGTCGCGCTCCTGGTGGTGTGGTGGCTGGCGAAGTGGGAGATCCTGCTGCTGAGCGGACAGACCCAGGGCATCCTGTTCATCCTCGTGATCGGCGCCGCGACCGACTATGCGCTGCTCCTCGTCGCCCGCTTCCGTGAAGAGCTGCGCGTCGCGCAGGACAAGGGCGTCGCGCTGCGGGCCGCGTGGAAGGGCTCGGTCGAGCCGATCGTCGCGTCAGGCGGCACCGTGATCGCCGGACTGCTGTGCCTGCTGCTCAGCGACCTGAAGTCGAACAGCACGCTGGGGCCGGTCGCCGCGATCGGCATCGTATTCGCGATGCTGTCGGCGCTCACACTGCTCCCGTCGTTGCTGCTGCTCTTCGGGCGCGCGGTGTTCTGGCCCCGCCGGCCCCGTTTCGAGCCCGAGGTCGTCGCGGAGGAGCACGGCATGCGCACCACCGGGCTGTGGGCTCGCCTCGCCGGCGCGGTGAAGAAGCGCCCCCGGGTGATCTGGATCGTGACGACGCTCGTGCTCCTGGCCGGAGCCGCCGGAGTCACCCAGCTCGACGCGGTAGGAGTGCCGCAGTCCGACCTCGTGCTCGGAGCGTCTGAGGCGCGCGACGGGCAGGTCGCGCTGGGCGAGCACTTCCCCGGCGGGTCGGGCAGCCCGGTGTCGGTCGTGGTCGACGAGGAGCGCATGCAAGACGCGGCGGACGTGCTCCTGTCCAACGACGGGATCGACGGGGTCACGGTGACCGCCGCCGACTCCCCGAGCGGCTCCGCGCCGATCGACGAGGACGGGATCACGGCGGTCGGCCCTCCGGGAACCCCCGCGCCGGATCCCACGGTCGTGGACGGTCAGGTGCTGCTGCAGGGGACCCTGACCGACGCAGCGGACTCGGCAGAGGCTGCCGCGACGGTGCGGGAGCTGCGCGTCGAGCTCGACGACCTCGGTGCGATCGTGGGCGGCGTCACGGCCACATCGGTCGACACGAACGATGCCTCGATCCACGACCGCAACCTCATCATCCCGGTGATCCTGCTCGTGATCATGCTGATCCTGATGCTGCTGCTCCGGTCGATCCTCGCCCCGGTGCTGCTGATCCTGACCACGGTGCTGTCGTTCGGAACCGCGCTCGGCGTGTCCGCGCTCGTGTTCAACGGGATCTTCGCATTCCCCGGCGCCGACCCGGCCGTCCCGCTCTACGGCTTCGTCTTCCTCGTGGCCCTGGGCATCGACTACAACATCTTCCTGATGACCCGCGTGCGCGAGGAGTCGAAGCAGCACGGAACACGCGAGGGCATCCTGCGCGGGCTCTCGATCACCGGGGGCGTCATCACCTCTGCCGGCCTCGTGCTCGCCGCGACGTTCGCCGCCCTCTCGGTGATCCCGATCCTGTTCCTCGTGCAGCTCGCGTTCATCGTCGCGTTCGGCGTTCTGCTCGACACGTTCGTCGTGCGCTCGCTGCTCGTGCCCGCTCTCACGTACGACATCGGGAAGGCCATCTGGTGGCCGTCCGCGCTGTGGCGCCGCGGGAAGCCGTGACGACGGGATCGCGGGAAGGGTGCCCTCGACAGGATTCGAACCTGCGACCTGCCCTTTAGGAGAGGGCTGCTCTATCCTGCTGAGCTACGAGGGCGCGCACCCAGTCTACGGGACCGGGATGCGCGCCCTCGGCCGCTCAGGGTCAGGCCGCGAGGGCGAGGTACGGCTCCCACCGCGGGTCGCTCCGCTCGGACCCCCGCACCGTCCAGGCGGTGCCGTGGGGTGGGCGCGGCGTGAACCGCAGCTGCCACCGCATCTCCTGCGGCGTGCGATTGCTCTTGAGGTTGTTGCACCGCAGGCAGCACGCGACGAGGTTCTCCCACGAGTCCGCTCCCCCGCGCGACCGGGGCAGGACGTGGTCGATGGTCGATGCCGACTTGCCGCAGTAGCCGCAGCGGTGGTCGTCGCGGCGGAGCACCCCGCGCCGGGTGACCGGAACACGTCGCCCGGTCGGCACCCGCACGTAGCGGGACAGGATGATCACGGCTGGCCGGTCGTAGACACCGTGCGTCCCCCAGACGGGGTCGTCTTCGACGCGCTCGATCACGGTCGCTTTCTCAT
Source organism: Microbacterium sp. K41 (assembly GCF_004794395.1). Taxonomy (NCBI): domain Bacteria; kingdom Bacillati; phylum Actinomycetota; class Actinomycetes; order Micrococcales; family Microbacteriaceae; genus Microbacterium; species Microbacterium sp. K41. The sequence continues at coordinate 21,856 of NZ_SSDO01000533.1, forward strand.
TCATGACCAGGACCAGTGCTCGCTTGAACGACACGATCGCCAGCGGCTCGTACCCGGCGTTCAGGACCAGTGTGCGCATTCGTCATCCTCTCGATCCGCCGGGACGGCTTCCCGGCACTCTCGACTCACACGGCATCGCACAGGTGGTGGAGTGCACGCAGGGACGAAAAAAGGCGCTGTCTAAAGACAGCGCCTTTCGCGCGCGGCCGGACCGCGGCATCCCTGCGGGCGATGCTGAAGGACGTGACGACCGAGGGCATCCATGGTTCGGATGGTCGGTATTCGCTCCATCAGCCTCTCCCGCCTGTTCGACGACGGGTTCAGGCTAACCCATCCCACAGGGGGCAGGGCGCAACAGCGGGTGAACGATCGGAGGTGTGTCCGTCAGCCGGCGTTGATCGAGAGCCAGTTGCCCGGCTCCACCAGGCCGCCGTTGATCCACACCTCGAAGTGCAGGTGGTTCGCGGTCGAACGTCCCGTGCTGCCGACGTAGCCGATGAGCTGACCGGCCGCGACGCTCTGGCCGGCCTGCACCTGACGCGAGCCGTAGAGCATGTGGCCGTACGTGGTCTGCACGCGCTGGCCGCCGATGACGCTGTCGAGCATGACGCACACGCCGTAGCCGCCGATGTTCTCGGCCGAAGCCCGGACGACGCCGGCCGCAGCCGCGTAGATCGGGGTGCCCGCGGGTGCGAGCATGTCGATGCCGTTGTGACCGCCGCCGATCGTGCGGCTGACGTGCCACGAGCCGAGCGGCAGCGGATAGCGCACCTCGCCGGAGCCCGGCGCGGTGAGCGCGTAGCCGGCCGTGTTGAAGCGACCGCCCGACGACGAAGCCGCAGCGGTGGCGGCGGCCGCGGCGCGAGCGGCAGCGGCCTCCTCGGCCTTCTTCTTCGCGATCTCGTCGGGAGTCGTCGCGCTGAAGGTGCCGCGCACGACAGGAGCGGAGGTCGCCTCGGAAGCGACGACCAGCGACTGCGCGTCGACCGCGGCGAGCTGCTGCACCGTCGTGGTGGCGGCGTCGGCCGGCTTGGACGCGGCGTAGGCGGGAAGCGCGACGGCGGCGACCAGTGCACCGACGGCACCGAAGATCGCCACCGACCGGAGAGGCTTGACCACCTTTCGCGCCGTCACCTTCGGTGGGGTGCGGCGAGCCGGAACTCGATCTTCAGGTGTCTTCGCGGTCGGTTCGATGTCTGCGGCCAAAACGTGGTCCTCCTGGGCCTTCGCACCTCGGGTGTGCTGGCTCATCGGCGCTCTCCTCGATGGCGCGGATGGGGAATCGGGTAAGAGAGTCATCCGTGCCGAGAAGACGATGAGCCTGAAGGCGTATCTTCGCGGTCCATCCCCAACGGGCTTCTTCGCTGAGGACCTGACCGAGGTTACCGGAAGATAACGATCATGTCACCCTGGGAAACTGGCAATCCTCGGTGAGGCCGTCCCACGCCCCGAGACGGTGCGCGACGAACCGCGATTCTGCGGCGCGATCAGGCCGGTTCGCCCACCAGGAAGATGTGCGACGCGAGCTCGACGGGAAGCTCGAGCCCCTCGTCCTTGCCGTCCATCTGGATGAGGACGTAGCCCTCGTTGAACCGGAAGTCACCGCGCGCCCCCGGTACGACGCCCGCATCGCGCAGCTGCTCCAGCAGCTCGGGGTCGACCTGCGCGGGCTCGGCCAGACGACGCACCGTGCCCTCGACGGGCTCGCCCGCCGCGTTCAGACGCTGCACCAGACCGACGACGCCCTCATCGAACGTCCGGGCCGGGAGGTCGCCGAGCTGATCCAGACCGGGGATCGGATTGCCGTAGGGCGACTCCGTGGGATGCCCGAGCAGCTCGACGAGGCGGCGCTCCACCTGCTCGCTCATCACGTGCTCCCAGCGGCAGGCCTCTTCGTGCACGAACGCCCAGTCGAGTCCGATCACATCCGACAGCAGTCGCTCGGCGAGACGGTGCTTGCGCATCACGTCGACCGCCTTGCGGCGACCGGCGTCGGTGAGCTCGAGCGTACGATCCTCGGAGACCACGACGAGCCCGTCGCGCTCCATCCGCCCGACCGTCTGCGACACGGTCGGTCCGGAGTGGCCGAGCCGCTCGGAGATGCGCGCGCGCAGCGGCACGATGTTCTCCTCCTCGAGTTCGAGGATGGTGCGGAGATACATCTCCGTGGTGTCGATCAGATCGGTCATGTGCGGGCCCTCCGAAGTTCTTAGGCAAGCCTACATTCCCGCGGGGACATCGGATCGACCGCGGGCGGGGCTGCCCCGTGCGCTCCCCCTAGAATCGACCCATGGCGATCGAGATTCCCGATGACCTCCTGCCCGCTGACGGGCGCTTCGGCTGCGGCCCCTCGAAGGTGCGGCCCGCACAGCTGGAGGCGCTGCTCTCCTCCGGCTCGTCGATCCTCGGCACCTCGCATCGTCAGGCGCCCGTGAAGAACCTCGTCGGCAGCGTGCGCGAGCGGCTCGCCGCGCTGTTCCGCATCCCGGACGGATACGAGATCCTGCTCGGCAACGGCGGCTCCACCGCGTTCTGGGACGCCGCGGCGTTCGGCCTCATCGAGCGCCGTAGCCAGAACCTCGTGTTCGGCGAGTTCGGCGGCAAGTTCGCCGCCGCCGCCGGGGCCCCGTGGCTCGAGGCCCCCGACGTGCGCAGAGCGGAGCCGGGGTCCCGCACGCAGGCCGCATTCGTCGACGGGATCGACGTGTACGCGTGGCCGCACAACGAGACCTCGACCGGCGTGAGCGCTCCGGTGTCGCGCGTCGACGCCGACGGGGCCCTGACCGTGATCGATGCGACGAGCGCGGCGGGCGGCATCGACTTCGACGTCGCACAGGCCGATGTGTACTACTTCGCCCCGCAGAAGAACCTCGGGTCGGACGGCGGACTGTGGTTCGCGGCCGTCTCGCCCGCCGCGGTCGACCGCATCGAGCGCATCGCCGCTTCGGGCCGCTACATCCCCGAGTTCCTCAGCCTCAAGCAGGCGGTCGACAACTCCCGACTCAACCAGACCCTCAACACCCCGGCGCTGACCACGCTGCACCTGCTCGACAGCCAGCTGCAGTGGATCCTCGACAACGGCGGCCTCGCCTGGGCTGCGGCGCGCACCGCGGAGTCGTCCTCCGTGCTGTACGACTGGGCCGAGGCCTCCACCGTGGCGACGCCGTTCGTGTCCGACCCGGCACACCGCTCGCCGGTCGTCGCGACGATCGACTTCGACGACAGCATCGACGCGGCAGCGATCGCGAAGACGCTGCGCGCCAACGGCATCGTCGACACCGAGCCGTACCGCAAGCTCGGACGCAATCAGCTGCGCGTCGCGACGTTTGTCTCCATCGAGCCCGACGACATCCGTCAGCTCACGCGCTCGATCGACTACGTGCTGGAGAACCTCGGCGGCTGAGCGCCGGGACTCACTCCTCCTCGTCGACCTCGCCGGCGTCCGCACCGCGGACGTCGGCGTCGTCGTCTTCGGCGTCGTCTTCGACATCCGCGTCGTCGTCCTCCGCGTCGTCGGATGCGGAGTCGTCGAGTTCGTCGTCGGATGCGGAGTCGTCGAGCTCGTCGATGTCGACGCCGTCGAGGTCGCCGGCGTGAAGGATGTCGGACGCCTCGTCGTCATCCTCGTCGAGCTCGTCGTCCAGGACATCGTCGAGTTCGACGTCCGCGGCTCCGTCTGACCGGTCGCCGTCATCGCCGTCCGTTGCCGCCGCAGCCGCGTCGGCGAGCTCGGCCTGGTGCGCGCGATACTCCGCCAGGCGCTCGGCCCAGGGCACCCATTCGGGCGCGAGGAGTGCGCCGTCGCCCGGCAGGAGCTCGGCCTCCAGCACCGTGGGCTCTTCGTCGTCGACGCGGGCCACCGTCACGGTCCAGTACCACCCCGGATATCCGGCCAGCCGGTTCTCGAAGCGCAGCGAGACCGATCCGTCTTCCTCTGCGATGTATCCGGCGGCCGGCCCGATGGTGGACGCGGGAGTGAACTCGCGCAGCGCTGCGAGCGCGAGATCGTGGGCCTCGACGAGGCGGGCGTCAGCCTCAGGCTTCGAGGTCATCAGCGACCTTGCGCAGAACGGCTGCGATCTTGCGGCCGTGACCGGAGGACGGGTAGCGCCCGCGACGCAGATCGCCGCCGATGCCGTCGAGCAGCTTCACCAGGTCTTCGATGATGATCGCCATGTCGTCGGCGGGCTTGCGCTTGGCCTTCGCCAGGCTGGGCGGGGCCTCGAGCACCCGCACGGACAGCGCCTGCAGGCCGCGCTTGCCATCGGCGACGCCGAACTCCACGCGCGCACCCGCCTTGATCGCGGTGCCGGCCGGCATCGCGGAGGCGTGCAGGAAGACGTCCTGGCCGTCATCGCTGGCGATGAAGCCGAAACCCTTGTCTTCGTCGTAGAACCTGACCTTGCCGGTGGGCATGGGTGAACCTCGCTGGTATCGAAAAGCAGAACAGAGCGCGCTCGTGCGCGTGCGTCCAGCCTACCGGTCGCGGGGCGAACGGAACCGACCGCGCCGGGGCGAGTAGTCTGGAGCGGATGAGCACGCAGAGCCCCGGACCGGAGGTCCCCATCCGCCGGATCGATCGCATCCTGGCGTTCACCGCACTCGGGATCGCCGCCGCCTCCGTGGTGTGCTTCTTCGCGATCATCATCGGCACCGCCACGGGCATGGACCGCGCCGCGTTCGGTGAAGGCGCGTGGCCGGTCGTCGCCGCGATCCCCTACTGGGGGCTGCCACTCGCGTTCGTGCTGATCATCACCCTGCTGATCATGAGCTTCGTCCGGAAGGGTCGCGCGCAATCGCGTCGCTGAGCCCCCGCCGATGAGCACGCACGCACGACCACTGGCCGACCGCCTGGCCGCAGCGAGCGATGCCGAGCTCCGGGAGCTGTTCGCCGCCCGCGGCGTACGCCCCGACGCGACGTGGCAGGACTTCTTCGATGCGGCCGAGGCCCTGCTGGAACCGTCCTCCCTGAGCCGAGTCCTCCCGGCACTCACCGCCGCGGAGGCCGCGTCCCTCGTGGATGCCGTCGCCGGTGAGCGGCCGGGCGAGGGCCGCGAGCGACTGGTCGCCCTCGCCCTCCTGCGCGCCGACGGGACACCGCAGCCGCCCGTGGACCTGCTTGTCGAAGGCCGCGCGCGGCCGACGCCGATCGACGCCACTCCCCCCGCGCCGTCCTCCGAGGCCACGTCCGCTCACGCCGCCGAGCGCGCCTTCACCACGGTCGCGCGCCTCGCCGACCTCCTCCTCGTCGCCAGGGAGCGGCCCTTCGCCCTCCTGCTCGGCGGAGCGGTGAGCGCCGGCGAGAAGCGACAGCTCGCCGAGGCCGGGCTGCCCACCGAGGCCATCGACCTGCTCTCCGGACTCGCCGTCCGTGCCCGGCTGGCGGCCCCGGTCGACCGTCGGCTGCGCACGACCGCGCTCGCCGAGGAGTGGCTGCGCTCTTCCGTCGCCGCCCGCTGGACGCTCCTCGCGACCGCCTTCCGCGACTCCCTGCCGCGCGGTCTTCGCCCGGCGACTGCCGGGTGGATCCCGGTGTCGCAGTGGCCGCTCGCGCACCCCTGGGACGCCGCCTGGACGGAACACGCCGCTGAGCTCACGGAATCGGCCCGGCTGATCGGTCTGATCGCCGACGACGGCACCGAGCCCCCCTGGGCCGCGCCGCTCCGACGCGGAGAGCCCGCCGACGCCCGCACCCTCGTCGCACAGCTCCCGGCGGAGGTCGACCGCATCTTCCTCCAGAACGACCTCACGGCCATCGCTCCCGGTCCGCTGCAGCCCGCCCTCGACGTGCGACTGCGCACGATCGCCGTCCGGGAGTCCGCTGCACAGGCCTCCTCCTACCGGTTCACCGCCGAGTCGGTGGCCCACGCCTTCGCCACCGGGGAGAGCGAACACTCCATCCTCGACTTCCTCGGCGCGATCTCCCTCACCGGAATACCCCAGCCGCTGGGCTACCTGGTGGCGCAGACCGCCCAGCGGCACGGCCTCATCCGGGTGTCGGTCGACGGCGAGACGGGGCGCACCCGGATCGAGAGCAGCGACCCGCACGTGTTGGAAGCCCTCGCGGTCGATCAGGCGCTCCGACCGCTCGCGCTCACAGCCCACGTGGGCTCGCTCACCACGCGAGTGGCACAGGACACCGTGTACTGGGCGCTGACGGACGCCCGCTACCCGGCGAGCCTCGTCGACGAGGACGGAGCGATCGTCGTGCGCGACCGCCACCCCGCCGCTCCCCCGGCCGACGGACACGACCCCGCTGACGACTACGACCCGCTGATCGCCCGGTTGCGCGATCGCCAGGGTCCGGACGCCGATGCCGCCTGGCTCGACCGGGAGCTCGAAGCCGCGGTGCGAGCCAAGGCCGTCCTGCGTGTGACGGTCGGCATGCCCGACGGATCCACGCGGGACCTGCTCCTGGAGGCCACGGGTATCGGTGGCGGACGGCTGCGCGGCCGCGACAGGGCCGCCGACGTCGAGCGCACGCTCCCGGTGTCGAGCATCCGCGCGGCGACCGTCGTGGCCCCGTGAGGCCCTGCCCTCCGGACGGCCGGTAGACTGGTCAGCTATGTCTGATGGCCCCCTGATCGTCCAGAGCGACCGCACCGTGCTGCTCGAGGTCGCCCACGCCGATGCCGAGAGCGCCCGACACGAGCTCGCGATCTTCGCCGAGCTGGAACGCGCGCCGGAGCACATCCACACGTACCGCATCACCCGCCTGGGACTGTGGAACGCGCGAGCCGCCGGGCACACGGCAGAAGACATGCTGGAGACGCTCGACCGCTGGTCGCGTTTCCCGGTGCCCCCGTCGGTCGCCGTCGACCTGCGCGAGACCGTCAACCGCTACGGACGGCTCGTCATCGAGCGCGACGACGAGGGCGTGCTGATCCTGCGGTCGACCGATCCCGCCGTGCTGGCGCAGGTCGCGAACAACAAGCGCATCCAGCCGCTGCTGATCGGCCACCCGACTCCCGAGACCTTCGTGGTCGACGCGTGGGCCCGCGGACAGATCAAGCAGGAGCTGCTGAAGATCGGCTGGCCCGCGGAGGACCTCGCGGGCTACACGCCCGGCACTCCGCACGAGATCGAGCTCGCCGAGGACGGCTGGCACATCCGCCCGTACCAGCAGGACGCGGTCGACGCCTTCGCGAAGGACGGCTCCGGCGTCGTGGTCCTCCCCTGCGGCGCGGGCAAGACGATCGTCGGGGCCGGAGCTATGGCCGCGACGAAGACCACGACGCTGATCCTCGTGACCAACACGGTCTCGGCGCGACAGTGGCGCGACGAGCTGCTCAAGCGCACCAGCCTCACACCGGAGGAGATCGGCGAGTACTCGGGGCAGTCGAAGGAGGTCAAGCCGGTCACCATCGCGACCTACCAGATCCTCACCGCCAAGCGGAAGGGCGAGTACGCGCACCTGGCGCTGCTCGACGCCTTGGACTGGGGCCTCATCGTGTACGACGAGGTCCACCTCCTGCCCGCGCCGGTGTTCAAGCTGACCGCCGACCTCCAGGCCCGTCGCCGCATCGGCCTGACCGCGACGCTCGTCCGTGAGGACGGCCGCGAGGGCGACGTCTTCAGCCTGATCGGACCGAAACGCTTCGACGCTCCCTGGAAGCAGATCGAGGCGCAAGGGTTCATCTCCCCGGCCGTCTGCTACGAGGTGCGCGTGGATCTTCCGCCGAGCGACCGGCTGGAGTACGCCGCGGCGACCGATGACGAACGCTACCGCCTCGCCGCGTCGGCGCCCGCCAAGATCGACGCCGTCCGCGAGCTGATCGCGAAGCACGAGGGAGAGCAGATCCTCGTGATCGGCCAGTACCTCGATCAGCTCGACTCGCTGTCCGATGCGCTGAACGCACCGCAGATCACCGGATCGACGCCGGTCGAGGAGCGCGAGGAACTGTATCGGGCTTTCCGGGAGGGCGACATCTCGCTGCTCGTGGTGTCGAAGGTGGCGAACTTCTCCATCGACCTGCCCGAGGCCTCTGTCGCCATCCAGGTGTCCGGCTCGTTCGGCTCACGGCAGGAGGAGGCCCAGCGGCTCGGACGGCTCCTGCGTCCCAAGCAGTCCGGACACACGGCGAGCTTCTACACGCTCGTCGCTCGGGACACGATCGACCAGGACTATGCGCAGAACCGCCAGCGGTTCCTCGCCGAGCAGGGCTACAGCTACACGATCATGGACGCGGACGCGATCGCCGCGGCCGCCTAGCCTCGGCGATCCGGCTTCCGGCGCTCCGAAGGTAATCAGCAACCGCATGGCCGAAGTCACCATAATGGGGACATGACTGCTGCGCGCATCCTGGTCGTCGACGACGAGCCCAACATCCGCGACCTGCTCTCCACGGGTCTCAGCTTCGCCGGGTTCCAGGTGAAGACGGTCGCCAACGGCGCCGCCACGATCTCGGCCGTCCTCGAGGAGGAGCCGGACCTCATCATCCTGGACGTCATGCTGCCGGACATGAACGGCTTCAGCGTGACCAAGCGCCTCCGCGGCGCCGGCTTCACCGCTCCCATCCTGTTCCTCACCGCCAAGGACGGCACGGACGACAAGATCGAAGGCCTCAACGCCGGCGGCGACGACTATGTCACCAAGCCGTTCAGCCTCGACGAGATCGTCGCCCGCGCCCAGGCCATCCTCCGTCGCACCATGCAGGCCGACGAGGAGTCGATCATCCGCGCCGGCGAGCTGTCGATGGATCAGGACACCCACGACGTCTACGTCGGCAAGGAGCCGATCGAGCTGAGCCCCACCGAGTTCAAGCTCCTGCGCTACCTGATGCTCAACCCCAACCGGGTGCTGTCGAAGGCTCAGATCCTCGACCACGTCTGGGAGTACGACTTCAACGGCGATGCCGGCATCGTCGAGAGCTACATCTCCTACCTGCGTCGGAAGATCGACCCGCACACGGAGGAGTCGCTGATCCAGACGAAGCGCGGCTTCGGCTACATGCTCAAGGTCGGCAAGACGGTCTGACGACCACGCACGGATCCGCCCTCGACGGCGGGATCGCCACAGCAGGGAGGGCCGCATGGCGCACGAGCCGGATGCGGTGACCACGTGGTGGCGGCGGATCAGCCTCCGCGCCAAGGTCACCGGCGTCACGGTCGCCGTGCTCGCGCTCGGTCTGCTGGTGGCCGGGATCGGCACGGTTCCGCTGCTCCGCAACGCGCTCGTGGAGAACATCAACGCGCAACTTCCTGCCCTCGTCACGAGCGATCTGATCGAGCGCTACTTCGACACCACGACGATCGACGGCGTCACGACCTACACGCCCCGCGACGAGAAGCCCCGCGACTTCTCTTTTGCGGTGTACGACGCGGAGGGCGCGCTGCGCGCCACGGCCCCCAGCGCGTCGGGTCGTGCCCCCTTCTTCCCCGCGGAGTACTCGCTCTCGGAGGCACAGGCGAACGAGGACAAGGTGCTCGCGCTCGAGGGGGACAACGGCAGCGTCTACCACGGGGCCGTCGCCCTGGTGCAGCAGGAGGGCACGCCGCTCAGCATCCAGATGGTCGCCCTGCCGTTGGCCGAGGCCGATCGCATCATCAGCCAGTACTTCGGCATCTACATCACGATCGCGCTGATCACGATCTTCGTCGCCGCATTGCTCACGCGCGGCCTGGTGACGCTGACGTTCCGGCGGCTGGGGCAGGTCGAGCAGACCGCCATGTCGATCGCGGCGGGCGACTTCCGACAGCGCCTCACCGACCTGGAACCGACCACCGAGGTGGGCCGCCTCAATGCCGCGATCAACACGATGCTCGACCGCGTCGATCGCTCCCTCGCGCAGCGCGACCGGACCGTGCAGCACATGCGACGCTTCATCGGCGACGCGAGCCACGAGCTGCGCACCCCGCTCGTGAGTGTCCGCGGCTACGCCGAGCTCTACCGCATGGGCGCGATCACGGGCGAAGAGGACACCGCCAGGGCCATGGAGCGCATCGAGAAGGAAGCGATCCGGATGGGGGTGCTGGTGGAAGACCTGCTGGCGCTGGCTCGGCTCGATGAGGAGCGCGAGCCCACGATCGAGCCGCTCGACCTCCGGCCGATCGCGCGCGACGCGGCGCTCGACGTACGGGCGGCAGCACCCGGCCGGGTGGTCTCGGTGATCGACCGGACGCTGGAGAACGTCCCCACGGCACCGGTGCGCACGCCGATCGTCCCGATCGAGCCCGAGCGCACCGCCCCGCGCGTGCGGCCGCTCGCACCGCTGTCCCGGCTGCGCCGCCGCGCCAAGCAGAACGAGGAACCGCCGGCCATCGACTTCAGCGAGGTGCAGGACATTCCCGTGCGGACACCGCCAATCGTGCTCGGCGAGGAGAACAAGGTGCGCCAGGTCGTGACCAACCTCTTGGGCAACGCGCGGCGCTTCTCCCCCGCCGACAGCCCCATCGAGATCGTCGTGGACTCGGATCGCCTGGCGGGAACGGCGAGTATCGCCATCGTCGATCACGGCGAAGGCGTGCCGCCGCAGATCCGGGAGCAGATCTTCGAGCGGTTCTGGAGAGCGGACACTTCGCGGGCGAGGGAGACCGGCGGATCCGGGCTGGGCCTGGCGATCGTGGCCTCCATCCTGAAGGCGCTCAACGGCGACATCGCGGTCTCCGAGAGCCCGGGGGGCGGAGCGACCTTCACGGTCACGCTGCCCCTGGCACCGGCCCAGGCTACGCCGGCCCACCTGCTCGAAGACACGCAACCGCTCGATCCGCTCGACCTGCCCTGACTGCGACGCGTGGCGCTGGCTCTGCACGGAGTCGTGAGCGGACGAGGTGTCCCCAGGACGCAGCGGTGACCCGCCTCCCGTCCGCTCCATCGACGTGGCCTCACCTACCGTCGGAAGCTCCGAGATGAAGGAGTTCCTCATGACCGTATTCACCGTCGACACCGATGCCATGCACGCCGCGCACGCCTCCACCCGCGCGACCATCGAGCGTCTCCGTGCCGAGTCATCGACGCTCATGGCGCAGCTCAGGCAGTTGCAGTCGTCGTGGGTGGGAACCGCGTCCAATGCGTTCCAGGGGTGTGCCGAGCAGTGGCAGGGCGCGCAGCTCCACGTCGAGCAGGTGCTCGACGGTATCGGCACATCGCTCGGCTCCGTCGCGACGCAGTACGCCGACGCCGACCAGTACTCGGCGAGCATGTTCCGCTGAGCGTCGGCTTCACTTCCCGCGAACACCAGAAAGCCCCCGGCCGGAGCCGGGGGCTTTCTGTGGATGCAGCGGGATCAGAAGTCCATGCCACCCGAGGGGTCACCCACGGGAGCGGCAGCCTTCTCCGGCTTGTCGGCGACGACGGCCTCCGTCGTCAGGAACAGGCCGGCGATCGACGCGGCGTTCTGCAGCGCGGAGCGCGTGACCTTCGCCGGGTCGATGATGCCCTGTGCGAACATGTCGCCGTACTCGCCGCTGGCGGCGTTGAGGCCCTGGCCCGCGGGGAGCTCGGAGACCTTGTTGGCGACGACACCCGGCTCGAGACCGGCGTTGAGGGCGATCTGCTTGAGCGGAGCCTCGATCGCCACGCGGACGATGTTCGCACCGGTCGCCTCGTCACCCTCGAGGGACAGGGCGTCGAGCGCCTTGGTGCCGGACTGGATGAGCGCGACGCCACCACCGGGGACGATGCCCTCCTCGACGGCCGCCTTCGCGTTGCGCACGGCGTCCTCGATGCGGTGCTTGCGCTCCTTGAGCTCGACCTCGGTTGCAGCGCCCGCCTTGATGACGGCCACGCCACCGGCGAGCTTCGCCAGGCGCTCCTGCAGCTTCTCGCGGTCGTAGTCGCTGTCGGTGTTCTCGATCTCGCGACGGATCTGCGTGACGCGACCCTCGATCTGGTCGGCCTCGCCGGCACCCTCGACGATCGTGGTCTCGTCCTTGGTGACGATGACCTTGCGGGCACGACCCAGCAGGTCGAGCGTCGCGTTCTCGAGCTTCAGGCCCACCTCTTCGGTGATGACCTGGCCGCCGGTGAGGATCGCGATGTCCTGCAGCTGCGCCTTGCGACGGTCGCCGAAGCCGGGAGCCTTGACGGCGACCGACTTGAAGATGCCCTTGAGCTTGTTCAGCACGAGCGTCGCCAGAGCCTCGCCCTCGACGTCCTCGGCGATGATGACGAGCTCCTTGCCGTCCTGGATCACCTTGTCGACGATGGGCAGGAGGTCCTTGATGTTCGAGACCTTCTGGTTGGCGATGAGGATGTACGGGTCCTCGAACACGGCCTCCTGGCGCTCCGGGTCCGTGACGAAGTACGGGTTCAGGTAGCCCTTGTCGAAGCGCATGCCCTCGGTGAGCTCGAGCTCGGTGCCGAAGGTCTGCGACTCCTCGACGGTGACCACACCCTCCTTGCCGACCTTGTCGATCGCCTCGGCGATCAGCTCACCGATGGCCGGGTCTGCCGCCGAGATGGACGCGGTCGCGGCGATCTGCTCCTTGGAGTCGATCTCCTTCGCGCTGCTCAGCAGCTCCTCGGTGATGGCGGCGACGGCCTTCTCGATGCCGCGCTTGAGGGAGATGGGGTCGGCGCCGGCCGCGACGTTGCGCAGACCCTCGCGGACCAGGGCCTGGGCGAGCACCGTGGCGGTCGTCGTGCCGTCACCGGCGACGTCGTCGGTCTTCTTGGCGACCTCCTTGACGAGCTCCGCGCCGATCTTCTCGTACGGGTCGTCCAGCTCGATCTCCTTGGCGATGGAGACACCGTCGTTCGTGATCGTGGGGGCGCCCCACTTCTTCTCGAGCACGACGTTGCGACCACGCGGGCCGAGGGTCACCTTGACCGCGTCGGCGAGGATGTTGAGGCCACGCTCGAGGCCGCGGCGGGCCTCCTCATCGAAGGCGATGATCTTTGCCATGAGTTTTGTCGTCCCTCCTGGACGTAGACGGTGGGTTTAGCACTCAGAGTGAGAGAGTGCTAACGCCATTCTGGCACTCGACACCATCGAGTGCAAGCCGCGTCGCCCGCCTGTGGAGGGGCGTCAGGGAGCGGGAGTCTCCTCGGACTGCTCCGGCGCCGACGCTGAGCGATCGAGGCCGATCACGACGGTGAGCTGCTTGCCGCCCGTCTCGTTCAGATCGGCGTAGAAGTCGTCCTGCTTCACCGCAGCGCCGCCGATCACCCCGGCGAGACCCACGGCCGCCTGCTCGTCCGCGTCGTCGACGTAATAGATGGTCGTCGTGGCGAAGTCGTCGCTCGCGCTGTCCGTGGCGAACACGATTCCCGCCGGCCAGCCGGCATTGATGAGAGTGTCACGCATCTGGTCGTCGAGGCCGGAATCAGGGGTCGCGTTGAGGATCATGACCGAGTAGCTCGGGTCGATCACACCCGTCTCCTCCGGTGTCGGCACCGCGCTGGGGCCTGCCTCGGGGAACAGCTCGATGCGCCCCATGACGACCAGCGAACCGAAGATCCCGGCGATGATCAGGACGAGCGCAGCCACGAAGGACCACAGCAGGACCACCCAGCCGTTCATGCCCGGAGCCTCCGCGCGGTGGGCCCCGACGCGTCCGGAGGCGCGGGGAACGTCATCGAATCGGTCACGGGAGGGCTTGGACACCCCTCGATGCTAGCGGCACGACGCTGGCAATCCGCGACGGAGGCCAGCGAGCGGAGCGAAGCGGGTCCGTCAGCCGACGAAGCCGGGCATGCGCGCCGCCCGTCGGGTGCCCCGGGTGTCGCGGAGCCGTCGCAGCCGCCGCACCAGGACCGGGTCGAACGCCAGGGCCGCCTCGGAGTCGATGAGTCGTCCGAGCAGCTGGTAGTAGCGCGCCGCGCTCATGCCGAGGGTGCTGCGGATGACCTCTTCCTTCATGCCGCCATGCCGCGGCCAGGCGGCTTCGAGGGCGAGGATCGCGCGGTCGCGTTCCGTGAGGTCTCCGAGCATGGCTCCAGGTTAGGACGCGGTGACGTCATCGCCCGCGCGCCACTCCCACCATCGCCCGAGCGGGTCGGCCGCCGCCCGCACCCTGCCGTCGAGCGCGACCACGAAGCCGGACCATGTCGTCGCGTCCACGGACGGCCGCCACACGTCGAGCAGTCCGGGTGGGTCGATCGTGATCCATCGCGCCGGCAGCCCCTGGATCTGCGCGACGAGAGCCTCGCGCGCACGGCGGGGGATGTGGACGAGCACCCCGGGCGTCGTGACGACGGGGGTGGCACCCACGGGCACCAGCGCCAGGAGCTCCTCGAGCCTCTCGGCCGCGTCGCCGGCGAGCAGCAGCGGTGGATCGGCTGCGACGATGTCGAGCGCGGCCTCGATGCGGCGCTCGCGCCCGGACTCCCCCGGCCACACGAGCCCGCGCAGCCACCGCCGGTCTCCGTCGTCCGCGGCATCGAGCGGTGCGAGATCGATGCCGCCCCGCCACACGACCTCGGGCAGGCGAACACTCGGCATCGTCCCCGTCACCCGACTCTGCAGCACGACCGGGGAGGGACCGTCGTGCGGGTCGACGGCGAGCCGTTCGGAGCCCTCGGCCGTCACGTAGCGATACGAGTACCGGTCGGGGTACAGGCAGAGACCGGCCGATGCACCGAGCTCGAGAAGCGCGATCGGCCCCTCGATCTCGGAGAGGACCGGGAGCAGCGCCGCCAGCCGCAGCGGCTCGTTCGTCTGTAGGGACCGCGTCGCGCACTCGGTCACGAGCACGTCGGCGTGCGCCAGGACGAAGGCGCGCCACGCCGCGTAGCCCTCGAGCGGGGCGCCCAACAGCCGGGACACCGCGAACACCAGCGGTGGCTGGCGATGCGTCTCCGGGAGGCGACGCAGCACATCGCGCAGCTGCTCGTCATCGCTGACGCCGGCCGCCCACTCCCCGTACAGGGCGCTGCGCCCGGGGGCCTCGTCGTGCGCGAAGCGGTCATAGCGCTCCCGGATCGGGTCGGTCATGCGTCCATTCTGACGCGCAGCGCCGAGACACCGCCGCAGCGTGGAGAATGGAGAGGACCCGAGGAGGACGCAATGTCGTACAGCGTGGACAAGACCGAAGACGAGTGGCGCAAGGAGCTCGGCGAAGAGCAGTACGCGGTGCTGCGCCAGGCCGCGACCGAGCGCGCCTGGACCGGAGAACTGCTCGACGAGGAGCGCGCCGGCCTGTACACGTGCGGAGCGTGCGGCGCCGAGCTGTTCAAGAGCGGCACCAAGTTCGACTCCGGGTGCGGGTGGCCCAGCTTCTACGAGTCGATCCGGCCCGACGCCGTGGAGCTCCTGGAGGACGACAGCCTGGGCATGGTGCGCACCGAGGTCCGCTGCGCCGCGTGCGGCTCGCACCTCGGGCACGTGTTCCCCGACGGCTTCGGCACTCCCACGGGCGACCGCTACTGCATGAACTCGATCGCGCTGAACTTCACGCCAGACGAGTCGTGAGCGCGCTCGACGCCGTCCGCGCACGACAGTCCTGGTCGAAGGTCGGAGACACCGCGCCCGGGCGGGAAGAACTGCTGACCCTGGTGGCCGCGGCCGGACGCGTCGCCGATCACTCCTCGCTGCGACCGTGGCGGTTGATCGAGCTGCGCGGCGCCGATCGAGAGGCCCTCGGAGCAGCGATCGCCCAGGCGCAGGGCGACGACTCCCCCTCGACGAAGCCGCTGCGCGCCCCCCTGCTCATCGCGGTGGTGGCCAGCTACCAGCCGAGCGAGAAGGTGCCGCGGTGGGAGCAGGAGGCCGTCGCCTCCGGCGTCGCCCACGTGCTCAGCCTCCTGCTGGACGAAGCAGGGTGGGGTGTGATCTGGCGCACCGGACATTACACGCGGTCGCACTCGGTCGCGGCGATGCACGGCCTCGCCGACGACGAGGAGCTGCTGGGCTGGCTGTACGTCGGCGACAAGCCGCCGGGGAAGTCGCCGGGCCGACGCAAGGCCGTCGACGCGCGCAGACTGCTGACGCGTCTCCCCTCGACCCAACCGGCCGTCGCCGCCGCCGAGCCCGCCGAGAACGAGAAGAAGGCCGAGGCGAACGCGGAGAAGAAGGCCGAGGCGAACGCGGAGAAGAAGTCCGCCAAGAAGGCGAAGAAGAAGGCGAAGAAGGCCGCCAAGAAGGCGAAGAAGAAGGCCGCGAAGGAGAACCCCGCGTAGTCACCGGCGACGACGCCGCGGCACTGCCACGACGACCGACGCCACCGCGACGACGACCATCGCGATCACCTGCCACAGCGCCGGTCCCGCCTCCGCAGGCCACAGCACGTCGATCACCACCGAGGTCACCAGCTGGCCCAGCACCGAGCCGAGCCCCATCAGCAGCACACCCGTGTGAGCCACGATGAACGCGCCGAGCAGGATGTAGGCGGCACCGAGGAACCCGCCGAGGTAGAGCCACGGCTCGGCCGGGAGGGGGTCCGGCGCTCCGCGCAGCGCGACGCTCAGGGCCGCGGCGACCGCGAGCACGACCGTCCCGGCGATGAAGCTCATGAGCGTGGCGGCGATGGGCGACTGCACGCGCTGCGCCAAACGCCCGTTGGTCGCGGCCTGCCAGGCGATGCCCACTCCCGCGAGGAACGGCAGCACCAGCATCCACAGCGGAGCGGACGCCAGGACGTCGCCCGACAGGGAGATCGCGACCGCGGCGAGCGCCAGCGCCCCACCGAGCAGGCGACCGGGGGTCACCGCGACGACGCCCGCGGGCCCGAAGCCGATCCGGTCCAGCACCAGGCCGTGGAGCGTCTGCCCCGCCACCACGCCGACCGTGAACAGCGAGACGCCGAGGACGCCCGCTGTGAGCCCCTGCGTCGAGACCGTGAGGGCCCCGCACGCGCCGCCGAGGATCATCCAGAACGGGACGGAGCGCCCGCGGATCCCCCGCCATAGCCGTACGGCACCGCGACGGGCGAACGGCAGGAGCGCGATCACGACCGCGAGCGCCACGAGCCCGACCGAGAAGGAGAGGAAGCCCGCGACGATGCCGTTGTCGACCCGTACGCCCAGCACCCCGTTGATCCGCGCCTGGATGGCCGTCATGACGCCGATGGCGACGGCTCCGCCGAGGGCCAGGGGCGCGGGGAGTCGACGGGCGTCTGTCACCCGTCGACCCTATCCGACCCCCGGAACCCGACGGCCCACGGTGCTCACGGTGCTCACGGTGCTCACGGTGCTCACGGCGCAACATGGTGGCCCCGGACAGCACCCCGCGCAAGCGGTCTCTCATCCATCCGGGGGAGGATCCGGAGCGCGCGGAAAGGTACCGCGGGCGGACGCGTGCGGCGGCGGTCGTCCGTAGCGTGGACGACATGATCACAGCAGAAGGCCTCACCAAGAGGTTCGGAGACAAGACGGCCGTCGATGACGTGTCGTTCACCGTCCAGCCGGGCACGGTCACCGGGTTCCTCGGCCCGAACGGCGCAGGGAAGTCGACGACGATGCGCCTGATCGTCGGGCTCGACCGGCCCACCTCGGGTCGCGCTGCCGTCGGCGGGCGCGAGTACCGCAAGCTCCGCGCCCCGCTCACCGAGGTCGGGGTGCTCCTCGACGCGAAGGCCGTGCACACCGGACGCACCGCCCGGAATCACCTGCGGGCGATGGCCGCGACCCACGGCATCCCCGACTCGCGGGTCGACGAGGTGATCGACCTCGCCGGCATCGGGTCCGTCGCCCGCAAACGCGCCGGGAAGTTCTCCCTGGGCATGGGCCAGCGGCTCGGCATCGCCTCCGCACTGTTGGGCGACCCGCACACGCTGATCCTCGACGAGCCGGTCAACGGTCTCGACCCCGAGGGCGTGCGCTGGGTGCGGCAGTTCGTGCGCCACGCCGCCTCCGAGGGGCGGACCGTGCTGCTGTCGAGCCACCTGATGAGCGAGATGGCGCAGACCGCCGACCACGTAATCGTGATGGGGCGCGGGCGTGTCCTCGCCGATGCTCCCCTCGCGGACCTCGTGCGGTCGTGGACCAGGAACACCGTCCGGGTACGCACACCGCGTCCCGCGGAGCTCGCCGCGGCCGTGGGGGCGCCGGACGTCGAGATCGTCAGCTCCGCGCCGGATCTGCTCGACATCGTCGGGCTCCCCGCGGCACGCATCGGCGACCTGGCCGCTGAACGGGGGATCCCCCTGCACGAACTCACCCCGACCACCGGTTCCCTCGAGGACGCCTATCTCGCTCTCACGGGCGACGCCGTCGAGTACCGCACGAAGGAGCTCTCATGACCACGCAGGCCCCCGTCGCCACGACACCGCGCGTCGACACCGGTCGCCGGCTCACCTTCTTCCGGGCCGTCCGCAGCGAGACCATCAAGCTCACCACGCTGCGCTCCACGTGGTGGTCCATCGCGATCGCCGCCGTCCTCACGATCGGCATCGCCATGCTGATCGCCCAGGCCGTAGACGTTCCGGGGTTCGAACCCATCCAGGCCGTGGTCATGCCGATCCAGTTCACGATGCTGTTGGCGGGCATCATCGGCGCGATCGCGGTGACCGGCGAGTACTCGACCGGCATGATCCGCTCGACCCTCACGGCCGTTCCGGTGCGCGGGGCCGTCCTGCTCGCGAAGTCGCTCGTGCTGGCACTGTTCCTGTTCGTGTCCTCGCTCGTGATCTTCGGGGTCGCGGCCGTCGCGGTCGGGATGATCGTCGGCGCCCGCGATCAGAGCATCGACTGGTCCGACCCGTCGGCGTCGTTCCTGCCGATCCTGGTCGCATCCCTGTCGATGTCGGTGTTCGCACTGATCGGCGTCGCGTTCGGGTTCATCCTGCGCTCGGGCGCCGGCGCGATCGCCGCGACGGTCGGCCTGCTGTTCGTGCTGCCGATCGTCGGGAACTTCTTCTCGATGGCCGGTGAGGCGTGGGCGTGGGTGGTGGACGCCGCGACCTATCTTCCGGTGGCGGCCGCGCAAAGCGCGATCCTCCCGGGTGAGGGAGCGGCGCTCGAGGCCCCCGTCGCCTTTCTGACGCTCGCTTGCTGGGTGGTCGGAGCGCTGCTGGCCGCATGGGCGGTCCTGCGCACGCGCGACGCGTAGAGTCGGCCCGTGAGGAGAACGCGCAGCCGCAGCGACTCGATCCGTGAGGACGAGGAGCTGCGGCTTCCGCGTCCGCCCGGGGTGTTCCGACGTTTCTGGGCGCGGCACCCCGTGGTCGCCGACGTCCTCCTCGCGGCGCTCTGCGTCCTGCTCACGCTGACACCGGCCGCGCGTCTGGACGCTCTGCCGGAGCCGTGGGCCGTCGTCCGTGCGATCGTCTGGCCCCTGGCCGTCCTCGCCGCCTGTGCCACGCTGCTGTGGCGGCGGCGGCTCCCGCTGCTCCCGGCGGTCGCGGCGTATGCACTCGACGTGTTCTTTCTGCTCGCGGGTTCTCCGGGCAGCAGCCCGCTGCTCCTGATCGCGGGCTTCTCCCTCGCCGTCCACGGGTCGTCGCGCGCGGCCCGGGCGGCCTTCGGCTGGGGTGTCGCTGCGGTGTCGGCGGTCGCCGGCGCGCTGCTGCTGACCGGTGGCGTCACCCTCCAGTCGGGCCTCAACACGGTCCTGAGCACCGTGGTCCTCGGTCTCATCGGCACTCTGATCGGCGTGAACGTCGGCAATCGCCAGCGATACATCGACGCGGTGATCGACCGATCGCGGCAACTCCTGGTCGAACGCGATCAACAGGCCCAGCTGGCGGCGGCCGCGGAGCGCGCGCGGATCGCCCGCGAGATGCACGACATCGTGTCGCACTCGCTGACGGTGATCGTCGCCCTGTCGGAGGGTGCGGCCGCGACCCCCGATCACACGCAGGCCCGCGCGGCAGCCTCGACCGCTGCCGAGACGGCCAGGAGCGCGCTGACGGAGATGCGATCGATGCTGGGCGTGCTGCGCGACGACGACTCGCCGCTCCCCCTCGCGCCGGTCGAGCCCGCCCAGCCGCGGGAGACGGTCGAAGCCGCCCAGCGCGCGGGGTACCCGGTGACGCTCACGGTGACGGGCACCGCCGACGTCCCGCCGTCCGTCGCCCACGCACTGGGCCGGATCGTGCAGGAGGGGGTGACGAACGCCATGCGCCACGCTCCTGCCGTCTCGATGATCGGTGTCTCGATCGGCTATTCCGACGACGAGGTCCGCGTCGAGGTGGTCAACGACGGCGTCTCCGGCACCGACGTCGGCGCGGGCGGCTTCGGCCTCCGCGGACTCACCGAACGCGCGGCGCATGTCCACGGCCGGCTGCACTCCGGACCGGACGGTCCCGGCCGATGGCGCCTGCACGCCCGACTGCCCCTCAGCCCGGTCGTCCCCGCGACGACACCCACCCCGGAGGACCCCTCATGACATCGCCGATCCGCGTGCTCCTCGTCGACGACCAGGAGCTGATCCGCCTCGGCTTCCGGATGGTGCTCGAGTCCGAACCCGACATCGTGGTCGTCGGGGAGGCGAAGGATGGCCGCGCGGCGATCGCCCAGAGCGCGGCCCTTGCGCCCGACCTCGTGCTCATGGACATCCGGATGCCCGAACTCGACGGCATCGCCGCCACGTCGGCCATCGTGCGCGACCACCCGGAGACCCGCGTGCTCGTGCTCACGACCTTCGACCTGGACGAGTACGCGTTCGGGGCGATCCGCGCGGGAGCGAGCGGGTTCCTCCTCAAGGACGCGCAGCGCCACGAGATGCTCGCAGCGGTGCGGGCCGTGCACCGTGGGGACGCCGCGCTCTCCCCCCGCATCACCCGCCTGCTGCTCGAGCACGTGGGGCCGCGGCTCGGATCCGGGACACCGGCGGAGCCCGACCGCGCGGATGCGTCCCGCTACGCCTCGCTGACCGACCGGGAGCAGGAGGTGTTCCTGGCGATCGGTCAGGGCCTGACCAATGCCGAGATCGCGCGCGCTCTCTATGTGGGCGAGTCCACCGTCAAGACGCACGTGGGCCGGGTGCTGGCCAAGCTCGACGCCCGCGATCGCATCCACGCGGTCATCCTCGCGCATCGGCTCGGACTCGTCGGCGACTGACGACTCAGGCGGTGGAGGTCGGCGTCCACGCCGAGACATCGTTCAGACGGTGCACCTCGTCGGACGACAGCTCGAGCCGTGCGCCCTCCAGCAGGTCGGGCACCTGATCCACGGAGCGGGCGCTCGCAATCGGGGCGACCACGGTCGGCTGGGCCCGGAGCCAGGCGAGCGACACCGCGGCGATCGAGGTTCCGCGGGCGTGCGCGACCTCACCGAGCGTGTCGAGGACGCGCAGGCCCTGGTCGGTGGCGTAGCGCGCGGCACCCGCGGCCCTCGGCGACGCCTCGCCGCTGGCGTCGGTCGAGCGATACTTCCCGGTGAGGAACCCACTCGCCAGGGCGTAGTATGGCACCAGCCCGAGTCCGAACTCCTCGGCGACCGGGATGATGGTGTCTTCCACGACGTTGCGGTGCACGAGGTTGTAGTGCGGCTGGATCGCGATCGGCTGCGCGACCCCGAGCCGCCCGGCGATGTCGACCCACTCGCGAATGCGCTCGGCCGAGTAGTTCGACACCCCCACGTGTCGCACGAGGCCGTCGCTGACCAGCTGGCCGAACGCGGCGACCGTCTCCTCCAGCGGAACGGTCTCGTCGTCGAAGTGCGCGTAGTACAGGTCCAGCTCGTCGACGCCCAGCCGCGTCAGTGACGCCTCCGCTGCGGCGCGCACCGTGGTCGCGGAGAGCCCGGAGAAGTCCGGATGCTGGCTCACCTTGGTCGCGACGACGACACCGCGCGGACGGCGCGAAGCCAGCCACTCCCCGATGATCTCCTCACTCTCCCCGCCCCGATTCCCCGGTACCCACGCACTGTACGAGTCCGCTGTGTCGATGAAGTCGCCGCCACCGTCGACATAGGCGTCGAGGACGGCGAAGGATGCGTCGCGATCGGCGGTCCAGCCGAACACGTTGCCACCGAGGGCGAGGGGGAAGACGTCGAGGTCACTGCTGCCGATACGGGTCATGCTCATCACAACCGCGATCGCGATACTCGGCATTCCCGCGTGACGCCGCTCCGTCACCGTCGTTACGCGGCGGACTCGCCCTGGTCGTAGATCTGCGACGGACGCCCGACGAGACGGCTGTCCGGCGCGTGTGCGACCCGCGCGTCCTTTCCGTCGTATTCGAAGCGCGACAGCACGTAGCGGATGGCCTCGAGCCGTGCGCGCTTCTTGTCGTTCGAGCGCACCACGATCCACGGCGTGACCGGGGTGTCCGTGTGGAAGAACATCGCTTCCTTCGCCGTGGTGTAGTCGGCCCACCTGTCCATGCTCGCGATATCGGTGGGGCTCAGCTTCCACTGCTTCACCGGATCCTCGCGACGGCGGTCGAACCGGCGGCGCTGCTCCGCCTCACCCACCGAGAACCAGAGCTTGATCAGCCGGATGCCCGAGCCCACCAGCATCCGCTCGAATTCCGGAGCGGTTCGGAGGAACTCCTGGTACTCCTCATCGGTGCAGTACCCCATGACGCGCTCGACCCCGGCGCGGTTGTACCAGGAACGGTCCATGAGGACCATCTCACCGCCGGACGGCAGATGGGCCACGTACCGCTGGAAGTACCACTGCGTGCGCTCGGCGTCGGTCGGCTTGTCGAGAGCGACGACCCGGGCCCCGCGAGGGTTGAGATGCTCCATGAAGCGCTTGATGGCCCCGCCCTTGCCGGCTGCGTCGCGCCCCTCGAACAGGACCAACACCCGCTCCGCGCTGTGCTTCACATGCGCCTGCAGCTTGAGCAGCTCGATCTGGAGGAGGCGCTTCTCGGTCTCGTATTCCGCGCGGGAGAGCTTTTCCGAATACGGGTAGCCCTGCTGCCACTCGGGAACGTCCATCGTCAGCCTCCTGCGAACGGGGCGGCCGTAGGAGGCCTGAACAGATGCGCGCAGGTGGCCGGGGCGGGGTGCCGGCCACCTGCACATAAGTAACATAACACTCGCCAAAGTGTTACGCAAATGGCGCGACCGCGGCAGTGCACGAGCTCCCCATACCTACCTCTAGGTATGGCATGATCCTTCTATGAGCACAGATGCGAGGGAATCCCTGCTACGCGCGGCGCAACAGCTGTATGCCGCCAACGGGGTGGCGGCGACCACCCCGCGGCAAGTCATCGAGCGAAGCGGTGTGGGACACGGGAGCCTCTATCACCACTTCCCTTCGAAGCGCGACCTGGCGCTCGCTGCCGTCGGCCGTTCGGTGGATGAAGCGTTGGCATCGTCCTCCGACGCCCTGAACGCCCACACCGAGTCGCGAGCGAGGATCGCCGCGTACCTCGAACGTCCCCGCGAGGCGACCTCGGGGTGCCGTATCGGTCGCCTCACGGCTGACCCCTTCGTCGCGGCCGACGAGGACCTCAGCGCCTCCGTCGCCCGCTACTTCCTCGACCTCATCGGTCTCGTCGCCGACGTCTTCGAAGAGCAGGGGCTCGATGGGGGCGTCGCGCGCGACCGGGCTACGGCCGCGGTGGCGGTGATCCAGGGTGGGTATGTCCTGTCGCGAGCCACGGGGGACGAGGAGATGATGCGCGCCGCCGTCCGCGGGTTCCTCGGGCTCGTGGACGCACCCCAGCGACCGGAGGGCGACTCATGACTCTGATCGCGCACCTCAGCGACCCGCATCTGGACACGTCTCCGCACCGACTGCGCCGGCTCGAGGCAGTGCTCGCAGCGGTGTCCTCCCTCCCCGACGTCGATGCGATCGTCCTCAGCGGCGATCTTGCCGACCACGGCGCCGCCGAGGAGTACGCCCAACTGTTCGCGACCCTCCCGGCGGACATACCGACGATCGTCGTACCCGGGAATCACGACCACAGCGAGACGATGCTCCACTCCCAGGCCCAGGCCGGTCTCAACCCGGCCCTGTCGGGCTTCATCGACGTGGGCGAGGTGCGCGTCATCGGGCTGGACTCGCACCTCGATGCTCGCGTCGAAGGCCACCTCACGCCGGACACGATCGACTTCGCGCGGCACGCAGCGAGCTCGGCCCCCGGCACCGTCCTTCTCACGATGCATCACCCACCGGTGCCCGTCGGGCATGACGTCGCGGACCGGTGGAATCTCGAGAACACGAGCGACCTGGAGGCGCTGATCGTGGGGAACGCACGAATCATCGGCGTCCTGACCGGGCACGTGCACTCCGCCCTCGCCGCGTCGTTCGCCGGGGTGCCGGTGCTCGGTGCCCCGGGCATCGTCTCCACGATGCGACTGGGAAGCAGGCTCAATCCGATCGCGGACGACACGGCGATGCCGGGGCTGGCCATTCACACCATCGACGGCACCGCCATCCGCACCGTGTTCCACTACCTGAGCCCCTCCGAGCCGTGAGACGCAACGCCCGCCATCCCCCGGAAATACAGGGATGGCGGGCGTTGCCGTCCGGAGCCGACTACGGGACTCGAACCCGTAACCCCCGTTTCTCAGGCATTGTTGCCCTCGTTTACCTTTTGTTGCCCGGACCGGGCATATTCACAGACGACGCCTACCCCCAATTGCCCGGGCTTCCGCCAGGGTGCATCTCATTCCCGCTGGGTAAGTGCTGGATCGGCGGCAAATTGCTCAAGGATCTCGCGCACGTCCGGCCCAAGGTGGAGGCGTTTGATGTAGTTCCTCCGGGTCACGGTCGATCCCTTCACGTGCCCAAGCTGATCGCCGGCCACGTCGTCCCCCGCGACGGTTGCCACGAGCGTGGCCACTGCCTTGCGGAACGTCTTCGGCACCACCCAATCCTCGTACCCGCTCGCGGCACGGAACTTGCGCCACTGGGTCCGAAAGTTGTTCGGGCTGCGCATCGTGCCGGCAGTCGAGTCGAAGACGAACTCGCTCGTGGAGGCGACGCGGCGGCGCAGCAGCATCTCGACGACGAATGGCGGGAGACGGAGGGATCGGTTCGACTCCTCGGTCTTCGGGTAGGGCTGTCGCACCAGACCGACGTTAGGCCTGTGCACCGCCGTGCCCGTGACGTGAACCAAAGGTACGTCTCGGTCGAGTTCGAGGTCGTCCCACCGGACAGCGAACAGTTCGCCTGTGCGGATGCCCGTACCGACGATCATGTCGACGGGGTCGGCGAGGTCTGTCACTCGAGCGCGCCCCCGCGCGTCCCGGCCGACATCCCACGCGCGCAGTTGCGCCCGGACGATGCCCACCGCCTCAACGTCGAGGGTTTCCACGACCGCCTTCTTCCTCGGGATCGTGTCGGCGTCTCGAACAGGATTGGCGGCCATGGCACCCTTGCGGACTGCACGCTGGCAGATGCCCGACAGCACGACGCGAGCGATCCGCGCGGTTTCAGGTCCAGATGACGCCTGCAGCGCGGTGAGGAAGCGGTCCACGGCTTGGACCGTCACCTCGCGAAGCTGCAGCGACCCCATGGCCTGCCTGATGTGCTTGAGCTGGCGTCGATAGGTGATCCGGCTGCCGTCGGAGAGGTCGCGTTCGTCGAGGTGCTTGTCCCAGTCGTCAATGACGCGGTTCAGTCGGGTCTCTGGCGTGATCTCCTCGTTGGGGAGGCGTGCACGATCGCGAAGCGCTGCGAGAAGCGCGCGCTCGGCTGCGGCGCCGGTGAGGCCGCGGCGTTCGACCTGTCTCGTGACCCCGTCGTAGTCCCGGAACCGTGCGAACGCGACCCAGCCGCCGGCGCGCTGCACCCGAGTGATCTTCCCCCAGGTTCCGAGGACGAGGGGCGGCCTAGCCATATCGACGGATCCGGCCCTGTCGGATCATGCGCATGTACACGCGCATGATCTTCTCGGTGACGTTGAGCTCGAGCGCGAAGACTGCTGGGTCTTCCGTCGTGATCGAGAGGTGTTCGAGGCGGCTGGGGCGGATGAGCCGGCGCGCGGCGATGCGGTCCGCGCGTTCCTCCTGGAGGTCGTTGGTTCCGACGTCGCTGTGCTCGAAGTGGACGATTTCGTGTGCGATTGCGCAGCGCTCGACGGCCGCATGCAGGTTGGAACGGACGAACACAGCTTCGTGCTCGTCCGAGTAGCAGGCGACCATCTCGGGGTCCGGAAGATCGTCACGGAAGATGATCGGAAGGTCGAGCAGCTCGGCGTGCACCCACGGGTCGTAGTCGAATCCGCAGGGGCCGTCCTCGAAGTGGTTCACTCCGTACATGAACGCAGTGCTGCGCACAGGCGCATCGATCACTCCGAGATAGTCGACGAAGTCCGCCGGATTTAGTGCAGTACTCAAGCCAATTCCCTCCCGCTACGCCCCGCCCCGCTCGGGGTCAATCGGCGTGTTGTCCTTCGAAGCGGCAATCGCTGTGCTAGCGAGCGGAACCGTCGAGAGATCATCCTGGCGGCGACGTCGGACATTCAGGTTGGTGACGTTCGCCGGCACGCTGAGCCCAGCGATGAACGAGCCTGCGTCGAGGCCGAGGGCATTGCAGATGACGTCGATGTCGGTGAGCGTAAACGCCGCTTCATGGCGGAACCGCATCGCGACGTAGTTGTTCGAGCGTCCGATCTGGCGAGCAAGCTCGCGCTTCGAGATGCTCCGCTTTTCGATGACCTTCGACAGGGCATCGGCGACGCCGCGTGCGAACTCGGTGACCGCGGGCTCTGACTCTTTGGGGCTCATGGCATATGAGTGTACCGAGATAGATACGTTTTTGTCTAGGTTCAAACGCATCGGCGCTCACGATGAACTTATTTCGGCGCGTCGGGGTTGACAGTGAACCGAGATAAGTTCACTATGAATCCATGACACCCGAACTCACCCTCCCCCAGCGAGTAGCCGCCGAAGTGCGGGCCGAAATGGGGTGGCAGAAGAAGCCAATCCGTGAGCTCGCCGAGGTTCTCCAGGCGCCGTACCGGAGCGCGAAGCAGCGCTACGACGGCGAACGTGAGTACCAGCTCGACGAGCTCCCCAAGATCGCCGCGTGGCTCGGCGTATCGGTGACCCAGCTGACGACCGGGCACCGTGACCGCGAACACCAGGACGCGGCATGAGCGAGGCAACCACCTGCGACACCGTTCTCGACATCAAGCAGGTCGCTGAGCGCACGGGCCTCGCCGTGAAGACGCTCTACAACCTGCGAGGCCGCGGGGAAGGGCCCAAGTCGTTCGCCCTCCGTGGCCGCGTCCGGTACTTCGAGGCCGACGTCAACGCGTGGATCGCGGACGCGGCCTCCGCCGCCTGATTCAAACGGAAACGCCCCCGCGGCAACGGGGGCGAATCACAGAAAGGGAGCACCTCAGATGCTCAAGCTCATCGTACCCGACGACGTCCCCCGCCCGATCGAGGCGAAGGCGCACGTCGCCAACCAGCATCCGCTACCCGACTTCTCCTCGCAGGCGGGCCTCGCCGCCCTCCGTCGCGGAGCGGCTCTCGCAGCGCAGGAGCGGGCGTCGTGAGCACCATGACGCTGCCCGACTACCTCGGCGACGCGAAGCGAGTCCGTGAGGCTCGGGCGCCGATCGAGGCCGACCCGTTCAAGGGCGCGTTCCTCACCACCATCTGCCCCGGGTGCGGGCACGACGTGAACGCGTTGGTGGTCGACGGCCCGGATCCCGTATTCGCCGACCTGGTGTGCCCGCGCGTCGGGTGTGGTCACGAGTGGACGGAAGCGGTCACGTGATCCTCCTGCGCTGGGTAGCGATTCTCTGGGCCGCCCTGTGCCTCATCGGGCTGACGTTCGCCCCGCACGGGTGGCCTTCCACCATCCTCGCCGCCGTGTTCGCGGCCCTGTTCCTCTTCATCCTCTGGACCTTCGGCGCGTTCGCCCAGTCCGACCCGAACTCTCGAAAGGCCGACCATGTCGACGATCGACACCGCCCGTGACCGCCTCTCCGCCGCGCGCTCCGCCGTCATTCGCGCCGAGGAAGCCCTCAGCAACGCGATCCGCCGCCGTGACGACGCGGAGGAAGCCCTCTACCGCGCTGAGGAGCAGGACCTTGGAGGTGCGGCGTGACCTTCACCGTCGTCCACGTCCAACCTGACACTCCCGAATGGGAGCAGGAGCGTCGTAGCAGCATCGGAGCATCCGAGCTCGCCGCGGTGATGAACCTCTCCCCCTACGCGACCCCCCTCGACGTGTACAAGCACAAGCACGGCATCGACCGCCCGTTCGACGAGCTGCTGTCGTTCATCGGCCACGAGTCCGAGCACATCATCGAGAAGTGGGTGCACCACTTCTCCGGAGCCGACGTCACCCTGCGACCGGCGTTCCTGGCCCGCTCGGTGGAGTACCCGTTCCTGCATGCGTCGTTCGACCGTGTTAGCGAGGACCCGTTCACGACGTGGCAGTTCAAGACCGCCCACCACTACACGGGGCACAAGTGGGATGACGGGATCCCGACCGACATTCGCGTGCAGGTGCAGGGCGAGATGCTCGTCGCCGGCACCCGCCGCGCCGCCGTCGTGGTGTGGATTGGCGGGCGGGAGTTCCGCCTGTTCTGGGAAGACCGCGACGACCGGTTCATCCGCGAGCACCTGATCCCCGCCGCCCGCGACCTGTGGGCGCGCGTCCAGGCCGGTGACCCGCCTCCCCCGTCGACCATCGCGGAGGTCAACGAGGTCACTACCGTCGACCGTCCTGTGGAGCTGTCGGACCGGGCGTTCGAGACGTTCGAGCGGATCCAGGTCTTGAACAGCGACATCACGGCGCAGGAGGAGGAGCGCGACGCCCTCAAGGTCGCGTTCGCGCAGTACGTCGGCTCGGCCGACACCCTCACCCGCGACGGCCGGAAGGTCGGCACGTGGAAGCAGCAGAAGGGCCGTGTCGGGTTCGACCGCGAGGGTTTCACCCTCGACCACCCGCGCCTCGCCGCGAAGTACACCCGCACGGGCGCACCGTTCCGCGTGCTCCGTGCCACGAAGCAGAAGGAGCAGAGCAAGTGAGCAAGGACCTGTCCACCGCGGCCGCCGCGGCGAAGTCCCAGCCGACGATGAAGGATCTCGTCGAGGCGCAGCTGCCCGCGATCGAGCGTCAACTCGGCGGGGCGATGAACTCCGACGCGTTCGTCCGCGCCGTGCTCTCCGAGATCGGCAAGTCCCCCGACCTGATGAACGCCGACCCGAAGACCCTCCTCGGCGGGGTCATGCTCGCCGCACAACTGCGCCTCGAGATCGGCTCCGGACTCGGCGAGTTCTACCTCACCCCGCGGAAGGACCGCGGGCGCCAGATCTGCCTCCCGATCATCGGGTACCAGGGCATGATCAAGCTCGCGCTGCGCTCGGAGTATGTGCTGAACGTGCAGGCGTTCCTCGTCCGCGAGGGGGACGACTTCACCTACGGCGGGAACTCCGAGCGTGGCATGTTCTACGACTGGACACCGAAGGACTTCGAGGAGTCCCGCCCGTGGATCGGGGTCGTCGCGACCGCGAAGATGCGAGGCGGCGGGACCACGTGGGTGTACCTCACCCGCACGCAAGTCATCGACCGCCGCCCGTCCTACTGGGCCTCCACGCCGTGGAAGACCAACGAGGACGAGATGGTCAAGAAGACCGCCGTCCGCGCGCTCGCGAAGTTCCTCCCCAAGTCGACCGACCTCGGCCGCGCGCTCGAAGCCGACGAGGCGAAGGTGCAGCACCTCAAGGGCGTCGACGAGGTGCAGGTCACCCGGCTCGATGACGACGCAGAGACCTTCGTCGTGCAGGAGCAGGACCCCATGTCCCGCACCCCCGAGGAGCAGGCGGAAGACGAGGCGAACCGATGACACTCGTCGACATCCCCACCCCGGCCCGTTCCGGGGGTCGCCGCCGTGTGCCGTGGCATCACATCCAGATCACTGAGACGTGCTGGCTGTGGACCGGCCCCGTGCACAAGGGCTATGGCAAGGCGTCCGGCACAACCGCGCACCGGCACGTCTGGCTCGCTGTGGGTCGCAGCATCCCCACCGGACTGGAGCTCGACCACCTATGCCGGAAGCCGTTGTGCGTGAACCCGAACCACCTCGAGCCGGTCACCCGCGCCGAGAACGCCCGCCGCCGCGGCCTCGCGGTCGTCGCCTGCATCAACGGGCACGACTACACGTCCGAAAACACCTACGTCCGCCCTGACGGCAACCGCGACTGCCGGGCGTGCATCCGCAACCGCGTCGCGAAGTACCGCAGCACGCGTCAGGGCGGAGCAGCAGCGTGAACAAGTCAGCCGTGATCGCCGAAGTAGATCTTGCGGAACTCAGCCGCGGACACGTCGACCGGCATTCCGAATTGCATGACAGGACCCGGCGACGCCTCCGCTCCGCGGTAGCGAAACGAGTATGCGCGTACAGGCTCTGGGCCGTCCTGAGTCCAGAACGTGTCGTGACCATCCTGCAGGAAGCCCTCGTATCCGTCGTCGGCCGTAGTCACCGTCCACCCGATCTGACGTTCGGGGTCGCGTCGAGCCGTGAACCTCACGAGGCGCTCGCCAATGCGGAACACGGCGTCCCCCTCCGCCGGGAGCTGGCGATACGACTCGAACACCGGGTACTCATCTTCGCTCATGCCCGCACTCTATCGGGGGTGACCCGATGAGCATCATCGACGACGCCTTCGCTGCCTGGCGCGAGTGTCGCGGCGAGTACGACGACACCCTCTATGCGCAGTACGAGGCAGCCGAGGAAGCGACGAACGGCGCCATGCTGAACGCTCGCGGCCGGAGGAAGGGTGTCGACCCCTTCTCGCTGTTCATGGGCAACGAGACCCGTGCGCTCGCGTACGCGTCGGAGGAGCTCGTTGAGCACTGGGAGTCGCACCCGCGGATCACGTTCGCCAAGTTCGAGCGGCAGTGGCTTGCGCAGCGCGAGATCGAGCTCATGGAAGGTGCAGCATGAGCGCCGTACTGGAGGCGAACATCGCCCGGGCGCTCGTCGCGGCGCAGGAGGCGGAGGAGCAGCCGTGGGAGCCGAACCGTCAGGTCACCCTCGATCAGCTGCGCATCGTCGACATGATCCACGAGGGCTGGCCGCAGTGCCGCGTGTGCGGGCAGGCCGTTCGTGAGCTCGACCCGTTCGGCCTCTGCTCGAAGACCTCCGTCTCGCATCAGGAGCGCCGGGGTGTGCCTGCAGCGCGGACGAAGACGGGAGCCCGGTCGTGAAGAACCTGCCTGCCGGCACCGCACCGGAGACCCAGCCGCGCGAGCCGCGGACGCGGTGTCGACCGTCGTGCTGCAAGACCCCGTACATGTGCGCTCGGAAGCGGGCGTGCGACTGCCACAGAGAGGAGAAACGATGAACCGCCGCAAGGGCCAGAACCACCCGCCTGTCGACATCAAAACGCAGGTCATCGAACGCGACGGCGGATTCTGCCTCCTCGCCCTCCCGGGGTGCGCGGGCGAGGCAACGACGACGGATCACCGCGCGAACCGCGGCTCAGGCGGCAGCCGCGTCCTGAATGAACCGCGATGCCTCGTCGCGGCGTGCTGGCGGTGCAACGGCGCGAAGGCAGATGCCGGGTCGCTGGTGCTCATGGAGCTTGAGGAGCGAGGCCTGTACGTGCGGAAGGCCGCGACGAACGAGGAAACCCTGCAGCGCTGTATCGCCACACCTGTGGAGTACCTCGACGGCGAGCCGTTCTATCTCGTGTCCGCGACCGAGCGGCGACACACCAGTGAAGGGGGCCCGGAATGAGGATCCGGAGCATCAAGCCGGAGTTCTGGCGTTCGCCGGACATCTCCTGCCTGAACATCGAGGATCGGCTGTTGTTCGTCGGCCTGTGGTCGTACGTAGACGACAACGGCGTCGGGGAGGATCGCGAGTCAATGATCGCCGCGGACCTGTTCGCAGACGACCTCTCGCGAGACCCGAGCGAGACATTCGCGAGGGTGTCGCGAGGCCTCGCGAACCTGTTCGAAGCCGGTCGAATCGTCCGCTACGAGGTCTCCGGTCGTCGATTCCTGGCGATTGAGAACTGGGGTCGGCACCAGCGCATTGACAAGCCCGCGAAGCCGCGTTTTCCCGCCCCGACCGGCCATTCGCGAGAGTCTCACGCGATCGTCGCGAGCGTCCCCGAAATCGTCGCGCCTGGAACAGGGGAACAGGGGAACAGGGAACAGAGGAACAGGGGAGCAGAGCGCGCGAGCGCGCCGCTCTCCCCCTTCTGCTCTAAGCACCCCACCGGCACCGAGGATGCCTGCCGATCGTGCGGCACCGCCCGCACCGTGTACGAGCTCGCTCAGGTGGACGCGAAGTCGAAGCCCACCTCCGAACCCTTCACTGTCCTCCCCGGCACGGTCTGCCTCGACGGGATGCACACGCTCCTCAAGGACGGCACCTGTACGCGCTGCGAGTACCGGGCGGAGGTCGCCTGATGGACGGCTTCCTGCCCGTGAGGGTGAACGTCCCGCTGGACGCATACCGGCTCCTGAACGCTGAGGCCGCCCGCCGCGGGGTCGACGTCGCCGACGTCATCCTGCAGCGCATCACCCCACCCGCTCACGGCGGCTACCGACCGAACTCCGGACGCCGCAGCGGATACACCACCCGTGCCGGTGAGGAGATCAGCGCGGGCCGCCGCTTCAACCAGTCCTGGGCGGAGATCAGCCGGCACCTCGGGATCTCCGAACACACCGCCCGCACGTGGGCGGCGAAGTACGCCACCGAAGTCAGAGAACAGAACATGCGCGACCGCGCAGGAAGGAACGCATCATGAACAAGCGAGACAGCCGCCCAATCGAGGTCGGGGATCGATTTGAGCCCCGAGACTCGCGAGACGCCGGGAAGATCGTGGTGGTCGTGAAGGCCGAAGGACTTTCGGACCGAGGGCGGGCTCAAGTCGAGCGCATCGAAGCAGGGCCCGAGCGGGTGTATGGCGTCGGTCGCGAATCGCGCATGGCGTGGGCGCGCGAGCGTCACACGACATACCGGATCCGCACCGAGGCGCATCCGAACAATCGGTCTGCGGTCGGTCGGACGGTTCGCGCTCAGGAGAACACACTGCGCGACAAGTACAAGCGGGTCTCCAGCTGATGGCCGGCGAAACCGTCATCACCGTGGTGGGCAACCTCACGGCCGACCCCGAGCTGCGGTACACGCAGAACGGCCTCCCGGTCGCGAACTTCACGATCGCGAGCACCCCGCGCACGTTCGACAAGGCGACGGATGCGTACAAGGACGGCGACGCCCTGTTCCTCCGGGCATCCGTCTGGCGGGAGTTCGCCGAGCACGTCGCCGGCAGCCTGACGAAGGGCATGCGCGTCATCGCGCAGGGCCGCCTACGCCAGCGCTCCTACCAGGACCGCGAAGGCAATCAGCGCACCGCGATCGAGCTGGAGGTTGACGAGATCGGCCCCTCGCTGCGGTACGCGACCGCGCAGGTCACCCGTGCGGCACGGCCGGAGGGCGGCCAGGCGGACCGTGGGCGCACGGAAACCGCGACCGACACCGGATGGGCCACGACGCCCGCCGGAGGCGCGCAGGACGCGTGGGCGACGCAGGGAGGGTTCGGCGATGACACTCCATTCTGACCGCCCGCTCGAGGCCCAGCTCGCGACCGCGCGAATCCTGCTCGCACAGTACGCGGTCCAGATCGACGAGTACGACGGCATGAACCGCGAGCAACGGCGCAGCCCCCGCGGGCGCGACCTCGCGTCCCGGATCAACGGCCTCCGCGCCGGACTCAGGAAGTGGATGACCCGCGCCGCCGAGCTCGAAGCGGCAATCGAAACAGCGAAGCCAGGAGAGGGATCATGACGAATCTCAAGATGTGGGAGATCGAATAGAGTGGACCACTCGTGCGGATCGACAAGCATAAGCTCCCCGACCTCGACGATCTGATGCTCGACGTGCTGACCACGCCGGGAGTGGCGGACCGCAACCGAGAGATCTGGGAAGACGCCGCCTACGACGGGGAAGACCAGCCGACGAGCATCCCCGACACCGACTCGTGGTACCTCGGCGAGGCGCTGGTCGGCTTCTACCGGACGAACCCGTGCACCTGCGGCGAGGAGCACCAATTCGACATGGCTGAGGTTCCAATGGATGACGTCGGCCAGCCCATCGGCGCCGCAGCCCGTGGCGCATTCCTGGGGGTGTTCTTCCGATGAACGCGATCCTGTGCGTCGCCGCCTGGCCCGGCGTCCCCTCGGTGGCACCATGCAAGGCCGCCGACGTCCACCTCGAGACCTGCACGAACGACGACTGCCGCGGATGCTTCCCGAGGGCGGCGGAGCGCGGGTTCCTGTGCGCCGCGCACTACGACCGGGTCGAGCACGCACTGATGCGGTGGGACGACTTCGAGCGCCGCGCCGCACAGCTCGGCCTGTCGAAAGCCGTGCAGCGGGACACCGCCGGCGTCCGCACGAGGGCCGAGGGGCACGTGAACCTCACGGGTGTCGCTCTCGCGATCGACGAGTGCGAGACGTTCCTCGGCCGTGGCGGCACCCGCGGCGTAACCGCCGCGACGTGGGTGCAGTCAGAGCTCGGCGCCTCGAATGCGATCCAATTCGCGGCCGCCGCCGAGCGCGCGTACCGCTCCCACGAAGTCGAGGAACGCCCGCACCGGATCCGCCGGGTCCGGTGCCCGGAATGCCAGCAGCAGATGATCTGGCACCCGCCCGCCTGGTACGAGGGCCACGTGACCGTCCGCTGCACAAACGACGAATGCCGCCACGTCCTCAACCAGGACGAATACGAAGAACTGGAGAAGACGGCTTGACCAAGAAAACCGTGGCCGATTCAGGCATGAGATATCGAGCAGAGCACTCGCGTCCGATGCTACGACGTGCTCACGCTGGCAAGGGTCGAAATGGTGGAGAGGACGACAGCCAGCGCAGTGCAGCCGCCGGCAGCAAGAGTAAACGCGAAGGTGCCGGTATCCCCCTTCGGGGTGCTGTAGAGCCCCTCCTGCACCTCGCGCGTTCTGCCGCGAAACGCAGAAACACCGGCAAGGGCCGTGAACACAGCACCCAGGACACCAAGGACAAGCGCGGCGACGAGCACGATCATGCGCTGAGCGTATCGGTGAACGCGCTGCGAGACACACGCATTGCGGCTAAGGAGATGATGACTTGAACGAGACCCCGAAGGAGTGGGTGACCGCGAAGGAAGCCTCCGTCCTGATCGGCCGGCACGTCTCGCAGATCTACCGGTGGATCGGCGCGGGCCGTCTCGCGACTCGGGTCCGCGCCGACGGCGTTACCGTCGTGCTGTCGAAAGCCGTCCTCCGCATCGAACCGAGTGTCCGCCGGGGACGGCCGCGCGGGGCGGCCCGACGTCGGTGACGTGTGGGAGCATCGGCTCATGACCGAAGCCTCGGAAGACGAAACGCCGGCAGAACCCGAGACCGCCCCAGATTCCCTGGCCGACGCCTACGTGAAGCTGAATAGTCAACTCAAGCGACCCGGCCTTGGCGCAGCACAGCTCAAGAGCATCGGGAGGGGTTTTCGCGGCATGCTCCCGTCCATCAATGTCGAGCCTGTCGACTTCCTCGCGGAGCCCAGGCGGAAGCTGCAGGAGCAGATGGCCCGCGACCGAGCGGCAGTCGAAGACATCATGGATGCGTTCGAACCTGACACAAGGCCCGACGAGATCGCCGCGAACACCGCCCGATCGGCGGAGCTCATCTCGGAACAGAATGCGGCGATCGCGCAGCTCGTGGAACTGACACTGTCGAACCTCGCCCTGTCCGAAGCTCAGCAGAAGCAATCCGAGCGCACAGAGACGTTCACGAAAGTGATGACCTGGATCTCGGTCTCCCTCGCGTTCGCATCGCTGATCGCCGCGATAGTCGCAATCTCCGTCAGCGGCTCGTGACACGCTGACGGTTCCGCGTGCATAAATTCGCGAAACCCGCAACGATAGAACGTAGATGGTGGAGCACTCCGCCCAGACCGAAGCCCCGGCCCTCACGCAGAGGACACCGGGGCTTCGCTCGTTTGGATCTACTTCTCGACGCTGACTCCGCCAGGCTGCGCTCCACCGCGCAGATGACGGTATGCGGCAGCGAGGTCCCGCAGAGCAGCGGCTCGCGTGTTCACGTTCAGGTGATCCGCCCCCTTCACTTCCTCCGCCTGCTCCTTGATCGCGACCATCAAGGCCTTGAACGCTTCTTCGTGAGCGTCCGCCATGGCGCTCCCCCTTTCGTCTTACCCAAGCCCTGCGCACGGGTATCGCACAGCATAGGTCGCGCGGCCGACATCACCGTCGACGGCCGTGCGTGGGCAATCCGCCTCGGACCACCTCTATGCCGTCGACTGCGTAGATGCGACGATCAG
Organism: Microbacterium sp. K41; assembly: GCF_004794395.1. Taxonomy (NCBI): domain Bacteria; kingdom Bacillati; phylum Actinomycetota; class Actinomycetes; order Micrococcales; family Microbacteriaceae; genus Microbacterium; species Microbacterium sp. K41. Next base: position 57,867 of record NZ_SSDO01000533.1, read on the forward strand.
CCGGGCGCGGGTTTGCTCGACGCTTCGCCTCACTCGCGACACCGAAAGCCGTACGCCTCTCACGCTCCCCCGGATCAGTCCGCGAAAACGGCACACCCCGCCGAGGCTGCCGTTCGACCGGCTCCTCGCATCGAACGCCGTCAGCCGTCTCGTGGATAGACATGCGGCCGTCGCTGCGGAGCGCATGGGACTCCCGACAGACCGTGCACTCCCTGAACTCCAGCATCCCCACAGCATCCCAGACCGCGCCGACACAGCGCATCCCGCACAGGGCAAGAGGCCCGAGTCGAGGTGAACCATGGCCGCAGCACCTCGCGTCCGCAAGGCGCATCGACCAGTCGATGACCAAACGCGCGCGGCCATCCAGGACGCCGCCCGCGACGGAAAACGCAGCCGCAACTCGATCGCTCGCGAGTTCAAGGTCGCCGGCGAGACAGTCAGCCGGATCTGCGCCGAGGCGGGCATCACGTTCGACCGGACGAAGACCGAGGCTGCTGTCCGGGCGCATGCGATCGACCTCGCTGAGGAGCGTCTGTTGCTCGCGAAGATGATGGTCGTGGAGGTGCAGGAGCAGCTGGACATCCTGAACGCCCCATACATGGTGTGGTCGTTCGGTGGGATGGACGGCGAGATCCACTCGCACCTCCTGGACTCCGCCCCGATGACGGAGCGCAACACCGCGCTCCGTTCCGCGGGCATCGCGTTCGACAAGGCGACTCGCATGGTGGAGAAGTCCGACACGGGCCTTGAGCAGGCCGTGGGTGTGCTGGACACGATCGCTGACGGGTTCCGGGCCGCGGCGGAGAAGTACCGTTCGGAGACGCCGACCGATGCGCCTGAGTGATGTCGAGAAGCTCGTGTCCCGGGCGCAGATCCTCAGCATCGTGGATGCCCTCGAACGGAAGTTGTCCCTCTGGTACGGCTCGGTGTCGGCGGGCAAGACGGTCGCGTCGCTGTTCGCGTTCCTGCTCGCCGTCGCGGTGGCCCCGAAGACGGGGATCATCGTGGTCGTCGGCCGGACGATGACAACGGTGTACCAGAACGTGTTCGTCCTGTTCCAGAACACGGCGATCTTCGGGACGCTGATCTCCTCGCAGATCCAGTACACGCCCGGTGCATCCTCGGCCAGGATCCTCGGCCGCGAGGTGATGGTCATCGGCGCGCACAACGCCGAGGCTGTCGGCCGCATTCAGGGTTCGACGGTCGCGCTCGCGTACGTGGACGAGGCAGCACTGCTCCCCGAGGCGTTCTGGAACATGCTCGTGTCCCGCCTCCGTGTCGACGGGGCCCGGCTCCTCGCGACGATGAACCCCGCTTCCCGGAACCACTGGATCCGGAAGAACTGGATCGTCCCGGGCGCGGCGAAGAACCTCGTGTCGTTCCACTTCACGATGAAGGACAACCCGAACCTGCCGGCGGACTACATCGCCGACATGGAACGGTCCTTCTCCGGGGTGTTCTACGACCGGATGATCCGCGGCGAGTGGACCAACGCTGAGGGCGCCGTGTACCCGATGTGGGACCCGAAACGCCACGTCATCCCGTTCGAGAAGATGCCGCCCCTCCGCGATGTGATGGGCATCGGGATGGACTACGGGACCACGAACACGACCGCGGCGCTGATGCTCGGCGTCACCGACGAGCAGAAGGTCGACAAACACGGCCGCACCGTCCCGCACTCCCGGCTCGTGCTCATGGACGAGTGGCGGTACAACCCGAAGGATCACAACGACGTCCGCCTCACGGACGCCGCCCTGTCGCAGCGCTTCCGCGACTGGCTCCCGAAAGACCACACCCCGTACCCGCTCACCATCACTCCCCGGTTCCTGATGCTCGACCCGGCCGCCGCGTCCATGCACATGCAGATGCAGCAGGACCTCCGCGGCACCGGCCTGTCCCCCTGGCCCGCGGTGAACGACGTCCTCCCCGGGATCAAGACCGTCGCGAACCTCCTCGACAATGACCAGCTCATCGTCACCGACCGGTGCGAAGGCTGGAACACCGAGGTCACCGAATATCGGTGGGACGCGAAAGCCACCGACGCCGGCGAGGACGCGGTCGTGAAAGAAGACGACCACTCCCTCGACGCGGGCCGCTACATCACTCACTCCACGAGCAACTACTGGACGATGCAGCTCGCTGCCTGACCCGAAGGGGAACCCATGCCGATCCCCGACCCGAACACCCCCTGGCTGCCCGCACCGTGGGACTACGCGTACAAGGCGTTCGCGGAGAACGACGCCTGGTACACGGGTGACACGGCGGCGCTGCAGAAGCTGTACCAGCGTGACCAGGCAGCCCGGGCGACGCACACCCACCGTGGCCAGCAGATGCACGGCGGGCTCGTCGGCGCCGCATCACGCATGTTCTGGGGCCGCCCTGTCCCGGCGGGAGAGAACCGCACCCGCCTGCACGTGCCCGCACCGGCGGATCTCGCTGCGCTCGCGTCGGACCTGGTGTTCGCGGAACCTCCCGAGGTGAAGCTCGAGCAGAAGCTCCGCGCCTCGAAGCGTGCTCAGGAACGCCTCGACTTGATCGCGAACGGTGACGAGGCGCATGCCACGTTCAACCAGATGGGCGAGCTCAAGTCGGCGCTCGGAGCTGTCGCGCTCGTCGTCCGCTGGGACACCGAAGTCGCCGATCACGTGTGGCTGGAGCCGTCCGCCGCGGACGTCATCATTCCCACGTTCCGGATGGGTCGCCTCGTCGAGTGCACCCTCTGGTCCGAGTACGTGAAGGGGTCCGTGTACTACCGGCACCTCGAACACCACGGTGTCGGGTACATCGAGCACGCCCTGTTCGCGGGCTCCGACAACAACCTCGGCCGGCGCGTCCCCCTCGGTGAGATCGCTGAGACGAAGACGTACGCTGACCTCGTTGACGGCGACTCCCGCATCCTCACGAACATCGACCGGCTGACCGTCGTGTACAACCCAAATATGCCGACCGCGGCGTGGCGAAAGAAGGGCGTCCTCGCATACACGGGACGGTCCGACTTCGCACAGCTGCACTCCCTGTTCGACAGCCTCGATGAGACGTTCTCCTCGTGGATGCGGGACCTGCGCCTCGGCGCCGGGAAGATCCTCGTCCCAGAAGCGGCCCTTGACTACAACGGTCTCGGTCAGGGCGGATCGTTCGACGGCGGCCGTGAGGTGTTCGCTGGGCTGAACATGCCCGGCGACCCGTCGAAGGTCGCGTTCGACAAGGTGCAGTTCGAGATCCGTGTCGAGCAACACGAGAAGACCGCGTTCGCGATCTACCGGGAGATTCTCCGCAAGGCCGGGTTTTCGCAGTCCGCGTGGGGCGACTACACCGGCGTGACGGCACAGATGACGGCGACGGAGATATCCGACCGGGAGAAGGCGTCCGAGCGCACCCGGGACAAGAAGATCCTCCACGAGCGTGTCGCCATCGGACGTGCGGCGTCGGTGGCGCTGGAGATCGACGGGCTCGTGTTCCCCGGCAAGGGCGGCGGCCGGTTCGACCAGCCGACCGTGGTCTTCCCCGACGTGTCCCAGGAAGACCCGGAGAAGCTGGCCCGCACCCTCACGCTCCTCGATACCGCTGCGGCGATTTCGCTCGAGCAGAAGGTGCGCCGCGCGAACCCCGACTGGGAAGACGAGCAGATCAGCGCCGAGGTCACGGCGATTCGAGCCGAGCGTCCCGCTGTGCCCGACCCCGCCGGCTTCACGGGCGGCGACGTGGAGGTCAGCGAGCTACCAGTCGCGTGAGGTTGCCGTCCAACGCCCCTGGGGATCCCAGAAGCCGAACGGCGTCGTCGGTCGCTCGAGTTGCGGCTCGAGCGCCAGGTGCCATTCCCGGTGAACCTCGTGATTCCCCTTCGCGATCAGTGCGCCACAGTGGCTACATTCGCGATCCTCTGCTTCTGCCATGCCGCGATCGTATCGGTCCAGTGTGCGGAGGTGCAGGATGGCCCTCTTCGTCCCGAATCCTGAACGCGAGTCCGTCGAGGAACTCATCGAGGAACTCTCGGTGTACCTCGCCCAGCGGTACCGGGACGCCGAGGACGCGCTGATCCGTGAGGTCGCGAAGCAAGCGGCGCGGGACTTCCGACTCGCGTCGCTGATGCCGACCGCTCCGGGCGGGATGGGAATGACCGCGGCGGAGCGCCGCCACTGGAACCGACTGAACGCCGAGCTCAACGCTCACCGCGCCGCTGCGACCCGTGAGCTGCAGGCCCGGGCAATCCAGATCGTGTCCGACCTGCGCGCCGAGGGCATGGCGTCCCGCCTGATCGAGATCGCCGCATCCGAGGGCGAGGCGGCGGCCGCCGCGTCGCTCCGGTTCGCTGGGCTGCAGGCGGTTGCCCCGATCTCCGGGACATCGTCGCGGGCCGTCGCCATGGTGGCCCTGTCGCTCGAGAACCGGCTTGAGGTGCTGAACCAGCGCCTCACCCGGTACCCGCAGGACGCGTATCAGCGGATCGTCGCGATGTACTCGCCGAACACGCTCCTCGGTGTGACGACGTCGCGTGTGCAGCAGGCCGCCACCGTGCAGCGGTTCCACGCCGAGGGCATCACCGGGTTCGTCGACAAGTCGAATCGTCGCTGGACGGTTGGCGCGTACGCGGAGATGGCCGGCCGCACCACGATCAACCGGGCGTTCAACGACGCCGGCATCTGGCGGATGGGGCAGGCTGGCATCCACCTGGTCACGGTGGTCCGCGGCCTCGACTCGTGCCGTAAGTGTGCGGCGTGGGCGGGCGCGATCCTCTCCACGGACGGCACCACCGGCACCGTGAACCTTCCTCACGCGACGGTCGATGGCGCCACGGTCCCCGTGTTCATCGCCGGGACGGTGGAGCAGGCACGCGCCGCAGGCTGGGGTCACCCGAACTGCCGGTGCCGTCTCGTCGCATACTCCCCCGGTCTCACGATCCCGCAGGAAGACACGACGTACGACGAGGTCGCAGAGAAGGAGCGTGCGCAGCAGCGTGCGTTCGAGCGGGAGATCCGCTCCGCGAAGCGCCGTGAAGCCTCCGCGATGACCGACACCGACCGTCGGAAGGCCGCCCGCGACGTGCGCGACGCGCAAGCCGACATGCGCGAGTTCATCCGCGACACCGGCCGGCTCCGCCAGTCGTACCGCGAGCAGCTCGGGTTCGCCGACGGCCGCGGAGTTCCGGCCCGCCCCAGCACTTCGTCCGCAGCGCCGCCGGCAGCACCACGGCCGCTCGTCGCCGCCGATCGAGTGTCCGCTCGAACGCTCGGCGACGTTCGCCCGTCGAACCGCGGAACGCAGACCGTCCCCGACGGGGCGTTCCCGCGGCCGCACGAGCTCGCCACCGGTGACCGCCTCGCCCGTGCAGGCATCAACGTCCAGTGGCGGGTCGAGGACTTCACCCACGGGGTGAAGAACCCGGACGTCACCATCGACGGTCAGGTGTGGGACTTCAAGAGCCCCGAGGGCGCGGGGAAGAACACGATCTCGAACCAGTTCTCACGCGCGAAGGAACAGGGTGTGCGGCGTCTCGTCATCGACCTCGCACGCAGCCCGCTCGACGGCCCGACCGCTCTGGCCGAGGCTCGCCGACGGCTGGCCGGGAGCGACTGGTTCACCGAGGTGATCTTCATCGACCGGAGCGGCACCGTGACCCGGCTCACCCGGGAATGACGAACGCGGCCCGGCTGTCCGAGGGGACTGCCTGCCGCGTTCACCACCGATTCTACGCGCTCACCTGGGCGGAGTACAGACCATCCCGGCAGGGGTCAACGCGGCTAGATCCCCATGTCTGCTCCCGGCGAAGGCTGCCCATGACGTGCGCTGCACCTTTCTCAGCGCGAGGCAGACCTGCCCCCGCCGGGGTCACTTTCGGTGGCGGATGAGAGCCCAGCGCCCCACGGTCAGCACGGGTACGGGCGACTCCGGCGCGGTCCTGGTGGCCTTGTCCGAGATCTCGTCGATCAACGTGTCGAGGTCTCGCGCCCGATTGTCCGCCACCATGCTCATCACAAGGACCGCGGCAGCCAGCCCTCCCCCGACGGTGTAGATGATCCAGTCGGACATCGCGAGCCCTGCAGCGAGGAGAGCCACGCCGATCGTCGTCGCGGTCCATCCGGACGCCGCAGCACTCTTCAGCCTCGCTGCTCTGCGTTCCAGCACGCCGACGGCGAAGGCTGCGTCGAGAGGATCCGGACGGTCGCTCGCTTCGAGCCACTGCCGCACTTCCTTCGCGAGGCCTCTTCCTCCCGAACTGCGGACAGCACCTCTGTTGAGCGTCATGTCCGAACACTACAGACTCCGTGCCGTCGTCGGCCCTGCACTGCGGCGGCACGGTCTCACTTCCCCGTACGCAGGGTGCGGGGTGACCGATGAGCAGGAGGCTCACCATGAACCACCATCAGCACCGTCTCCCGGTCGCGATCGACCGCGACGGCATGGCGCAGATCGGCCTGACGCCGTTCCAGTTGCGCGGCATCCGCTTCGCCGACGGCGAAGGCGGCGGCGCACCGGCCGCTCCCGCAGCGCCCGCAGCGACCGCAGCCC
>NZ_SSDO01000052.1:0-1096 GCF_004794395.1 Microbacterium sp. K41
GCGCGCGCTCGGCATCGGCGCCCGCGGTGCTGGGCGAGTCGTCCGGCGCCGGCAGTGCCTCGGTCATCCGGACGACCGGTCCCTGGGCGACGCCGAGGCCGATTCCCACCCCGCGCAGCTCGCTCATCCGGCCGCGTCCTGATCGTGATCGGTGGTCAGCAGCTCGGTGAGCGTGTCCAGCACGTCCTCCGCGCCGTCGCCCTCGGCCGTGAGCGTGACGTAGTCGCCGTGCTCGACCGCGAGCGCGATGACGCCGAGGATGCTGGCGGCGTTGACCGGCTTGCCGGAGTCCTTCGCGATGGTCACGGCGAGACCGGAATCCTTGGCCGCCTGCGCGAAGATCTTCGCGGGGCGGGCGTGCAGGCCGTGCGAGGAGCCGATCCGGACGGTGCGAGTGGCGGTCATGGTGTTCCTTTCGGTGTCTCGCCGGCGTCGGCGAGGATCGAGCGGGCAAGCCGGAGGGTGCGGCTGCCGTCGCGGTCGGCGAAGACGTCGTCGGGCAGCAGCGCCACCGGGCCGTCGGCGACGCGGCGGATGTCGGCGAGCCGGTCGCCGAGGTGCGGGCCGATGAGCACGAGGTCGTGGCGCCCTGCGGCGACGGAGCTCTCCGTTCCGGCCGCCGCATCCCAGTCCAGGCCGACGGACTCCGCCGCCCTGCGCAACCGCTGCGCGACGAACGTGCTCGACGCGCCAGCGCCGCACACCACGAGGATCCTCATCGATGCCGCCTTTCCTGAGAACAGTCTGAGAACGCGGAGCGGGGTCGCGCCAACACGTTCCTTTCCGCCCCTGCGGAACCTCGGTTTCCGCGCGCCCCGCCCGTCGGGCTGACATCATGGAGACACGTCGAGACAGTGCGGTCAGCACGCCAGAGCAGGGGGAGTCATGTCGCGCCAGCGCCAGGATCAGCTCCTCGCGCTGCTGCTGCGGCAGGAGGGCTGGGCGACCGCCGGGAGCCTGGCCGACCTCCTCGGCGTGACCCCGCGGAGCATCCGGTCGTACGTCGCCGCCCTCAACGCCCGCACGCCCGGCGCGGCCGTGGTGGAGTCGGGACCCGCCGGCTATCGCGCGGGGTCGGGCGCCCGGGGCGCGCAAC
>NZ_SSDO01000053.1:0-11787 GCF_004794395.1 Microbacterium sp. K41
CGCCCGCGCCGCCGTGGGCCGTGCCGGATGCGGCGCTCGTGGAGCCGGTGTTCGACGACGGTGACGTGATCGGCGCGGTGCTGGTGGCCGGCGACGTCGACCGTCCTCGCGCCGCGATCCTGCAGCAGACGCTGCTCCTGGGCGCCGTCGTGGTGGTGCTGAGCGGGCTCGGCGTGCTTCTCGTGGCCGGGCTCGCGCGGTGGGTGCTCTCGCCGGTGCGACGGCTGGACGAGGCGATGGTGGCGATCGAGCGCGGCGAGATGGATGCCAGGGTCGCAGAGGACACCGGACCCCCGGAGCTGCGGCGCATGACGCGGGTGTTCAACGGCATGGCCGACGAGATCGAACGGGTGATGACGCGGCAGCAGGAGTTCGCGTTGAACGCCTCGCATGAGCTGCGCAACCCGCTGAACGCGCTGCTGCTGCGGGTCGAGCACCTCGCGACCGGCCTCGGAGCGGAGTGGGACGCCGACGTGGAGGAGACGCGTGAGGAGGGCCGGCGGATGAGCCGCATCCTGGAGACGCTGCTCGGGCTGGCCCGCGGCGGGCGCACGGACTCCACGCTGTCGGCCGTCGACCTGGCGGCCGTGGCGTCGCGGCGGCTGGAGGCCTGGCGCGACGTGGCCGAGCATCGGGGCATGACGCTGCACCGCACCGGCGAGGACTCGGTGATGACGATCACGGACCGCACGATCGTGGAGGCCGCCCTGGACGCGGCGATCGACAACGCCGTCAAGTACTCGCCCGCCGGAGGCACGATCGAGATCGGGGCGCGGCGCCACGCCGACGGGTGCCATCTCACGGTGCGCGACCACGGGGCGGGGCTCAGCCGGGAGGACGCGGAGGCGGCGACGGATCGGTTCTGGCGCAGCGCCGACAGCGGCGACCAGCCGGGCACGGGCCTGGGGCTGGCGATCGCGACGGACCTGCTGACGACGGTCGGCGGAGAGCTGCGGGTGAGCTCGGCCGACGGCGGCGGGCTGCTGGTCGCGCTGGTGCTCCCCGCGGAGGGCGCCGCGTGAGCCGGGTGGGGCGCCTGGTCGCCGGACTGCTCGTGACGTGCCTGGCGCTGACGCTCGGGGCGTGTGCGACCCGGTCGGGCGAGTGGGGCGACGAGGAGTACACGATCGCGAGCGGAGGCTCGACGGGTGTGTACTTCGCCTACGGCACCGCGGTGGCCGACGCGGTGTCGAGCGCCAGGACGGTCGACCTGGTGGCGGAGCAGACGGCCGGATCGGTCGACAACCTGCTGCGGGTGAGCGCCGGGGAGGCGCTGCTGGGGTTCGCGCAGGGCGACGCCGCTGCCGACGCGGTGGCCGGGACGGGAGCTTTCACCGAGCCGCAGGACGTGACGGCGGTCGCACGGCTGTACGACGAGTACCTGCAGGTGGTCGTGCGCGGTGACTCCCCGGTGCACGACCTCGCCGATCTCGCCGGGATGACGGTGTCGCTCGGGGCGGAGAACTCGGGGGTCAACGTGATCGCGGGGCGCGTGCTGGACGCGGCGGGGGTGGACGCGGCGTCGATCCGCGACCCCCAGCTCGACCTCGGTGCGTCGATCGCAGCCATGGCGGAGGGCGAGATCGACGGGTTCTTCTGGGTGGGCGGGCTGCCGACCCCGGGGATCGCGCAGCTGGCACGGACCGCGGACGTGCGCCTGCTGCCGATCGAGCAGGAGTGGGTGAACGAGGTCAACGACCGCTACTCGCACGCGTACAGGCCCGCCGACGTGCCGGCGGGAACGTACGGGCTCGCTGCCGCGGTCACCACCCTCGCCGTGCCGAACTACCTGGTCACGGCGGGCTCGACGCCCGCGGGGGTGGTGCGGGATGTGCTGGCGACGCTGTTCGATGCCAGGACGGCTCTCGCGCAACAGGTGCCGGCGGCGGCGCTGCTCGACCGGAGGTCGGCCATCTTCACGGGTCCGGTGCCGTTGCACCCCGGCGCGCAGGAGTACTACCGCGACCTGCGGGGCTGATCCGTGGCGGCCGTCCGGCTGCTCAAGAAATCCTCAAGAAGTCGGACGGCACCCGAGCAGCTCTGCCAGGGTGAGGTCGATCGCACACGATCGGACACCTGCTGCCTGCTGTCGCTGGGAGCGTGGCAGCAGGGCGATCCCACGGCCCGAGGGGGCGGGCCGTGGGGCGACCCTGCACTGCCGCATTGTCGCCGCGATCAGGTGATTACGAACGTGTAAACCTCACCGTGGTGCCTGGAACCGCGCGCAACGCGTGGCTAGTTTGGAGAAATGATGACCTCTGAAACCCCTCTCGTCGTCGTGGAGAACGTCCAGAAGCACTACGGCGAGTTCCAGGCGCTCAGCGACATCGACCTGACCGTGAACACCGGCGAGGTCGTCGTCGTGATCGGCCCGTCCGGGTCGGGCAAGTCGACGCTGTGTCGCACGATCAACCGCCTGGAGACGATCACGAGCGGCTCGATCCGCATCGACGGCAAGGAGCTCCCCGCCGAGGGCAAGGCGCTCGCGCACCTGCGCGCCGACGTCGGCATGGTGTTCCAGTCGTTCAACCTCTTCGCCCACCTCACGATCCTGGAGAACGTGACGCTCGGGCCGATCAAGGTCCGCGGCCTCAAGAAGTCGGAGGCCGAGGCCGAGGCGATGACGCTGCTGAAGCGCGTGGGCGTCGCGCAGCAGGCGAACAAGCTCCCCGCGCAGCTCTCCGGCGGTCAGCAGCAGCGCGTCGCGATCGCGCGGGCCCTGGCGATGCAGCCCAAGGTCATGCTGTTCGACGAGCCCACCAGTGCGCTCGACCCGGAGATGATCAACGAGGTCCTCGACGTCATGGTCGAGCTCGCCCAGGACGGCATGACGATGATCGTCGTCACGCACGAGATGGGCTTCGCGCGCAAGGCCGCCGACCGTGTCGTGTTCATGGCCGACGGCCGGATCGTCGAGGAGGCGAAGCCGGAGGAGTTCTTCACCAACCCGAAGAGCGACCGCGCCAAGGACTTCCTCTCGAAGCTCCTCACCCACTGACCCCACCAGACCCTGCACCCACAGCACACGAAGGAGACGCACATGCGACGCACACGGACACTGGCAGGCATCGGGATCGCGGCGGCGGCGCTGCTCGCCCTGACCGCCTGCAACAGCGGCACCCCGTCCAGCACCGGAGCACCCGAGGACGGCGACGAGGACACCTCGAGCGCCACGCCGTGGACGGTGCTGGAGGACGTCAGCATCGACGGCAGCCCGACCTTCGACCGGATCTCGGAGTCGGGGACCGTCAAGGTCGGCGTCAAGGAGGACCAGCCCGGTCTCGGCTACCTCGACCCCGTGACCGGCGACCGCACCGGCTTCGACGTCGACATCGCGCGCTGGATGGCCGCATCGCTCGGCGTGGACCCGGAGAAGATCGAGTTCCAGGCGATCGCCTCCGCGAACCGCGAGCAGGCCATCGTCAACGGCGACATCGACTACTACGTCGGCACCTACTCGATCACCGACAAGCGCAAGGAGCAGATCTCCTTCGCCGGCCCGTACTTCGTCACCGGTCAGGGCCTCCTCGTCGGCGCCGACAGCGACATCGAGAGCGTGGACGACCTGAGCTCGTCCACCACGGTGTGCTCGGCGACCGGCTCGACCCCGATCCAGAACATCAAGACGAACTACCCCGATGTCCCGACCAAGGAGTACGACACGTACTCCAAGTGCGTCGAGGACCTGAAGAACGGTCAGGTCGACGCGGTCACGACCGACGAGGCCATCCTCATCGGCTACGCCGCGCAGGACCCCGACAACCTGAAGGTCGTCGGCGAGCCCTTCAGCGAGGAGCGCTACGGCATCGGCGTGGCCAAGGGCGACGACGCGCTGGTCGAGTACTTCAACACGCAGCTGACCGACGGTGGCGACATCTGGCAGCAGATCTTCGACAACAACCTCGGTGCCTCCGGTGTGAAGGCGGAGCAGCCCGAGGTCGACCCGGTCGGTTGATCACCGCGGGGCGGGCGGCACGGTCGCCCGCCCCGCTTCCGTCGCCTCATCTGACGTAGAAACGAACCGAAAGGCACAGCAGTGGGAGTGATCTCAGACCACCTCGATCTCTGGGGTGAAGCGCTGTGGGGGACCATCGCGCTGTTCCTCGGCGGTGGCCTCATCGCCGTGGTGCTCGGCCTCATCGTGGGCGCGGCCAGGGTGTCGCCGGTTCCGATCGCGCGCGCCGTCGGCGGCGTGTACGTGAACTGGATCCGCAACACCCCGCTCACGCTGGTGATGTTCTTCTTCGCGTTCTGCCTCCCGATCCTGCTGGGGGAGCGGGTCAACGCTCTGCTCCTCGCCGTGATCGCGCTGGGCCTCTACACCGCCACCTATGTCGCGGAGGCCATCCGCGCCGGCATCAACACGGTCCCGGTCGGGCAGGCGGAGGCCGCACGGGCGATCGGACTGAACTTCGGCCAGGTCATGCGCTACGTCGTGCTCCCGCAGGCGACGCGGTCCGTGGTCCCGCCGCTCATGAGCGTGCTGATCGCCCTCATGAAGAACACCACGGTGGCCGCCGGGTTCTCGGTGGTCAACCTCGGCACCATCCGGGCGGCACTGAGCGAGCGCGGCGAGAACGCGCTGGTCGTGCTGCTGTGGGTCATGGTCATCTTCGTCGTGCTCGTGCTGCTGCTCAGCTGGGTGCAGCGCGTGCTCGAGAACAAGTGGAGGATCGCGCGATGAGTTCCGTCCTGTTCGACGTCCCCGGGCCCCGCGCGGTCGCCCGCAACCGTCTCATCGGCGCCGTCACGGTGCTGGTGGTGCTGGCCGTCCTCGGCTGGGTGGTCTGGCGGTTGTACGCCACCGGCCAGTTCGCCCCCGAGAAGTGGAACATCTTCACCTACTCCGCGGTCTGGGTGCGCTTCGGCGAGGGACTGCTGAGCACCCTGGCCGCCTTCGCGGTCGCGGGGGTCGGCTCCCTCGTGCTCGGTTTCGTCCTCGGCATCGGCCGGCTCTCCGAGCACGCCTGGGTGCGTGAGCCCGTGCGGTGGATCATCGAGATCCTGCGGGCCGTGCCCGTCCTGATCCTGATGATGCTGCTCTACTACGGTCTTCCCGTGCTCGGCGTCAAGATGCCGCCCTACTGGGCCGTGGTCATCGCGCTGATCGTCTACAACGGCTCCGTGCTCGCCGAGGTCCTGCGCGCCGGGATCGAGTCGCTGCCGCGCGGACAGCAGGAGGCCGGTTACGCGATCGGTCTGCGCAAGACGGGGGTCATGTCGCTCATCCTGCTCCCGCAGGCCGTGCGGGCCATGATGCCCGTGATCATCGCGCAGCTCGTGGTGGCGCTGAAGGACACCGCGCTCGGCTTCATCATCACGTACCAGGAGCTGCTGTACGTCATCAACCAGATCGGCAACCAGGCGCCCTACGGCTCGCCGCTGATCCCGGCGGCGATCGTCGGCGGCTCGATGTACGTCGCGGTCTGTCTCCTGCTCTCCTACATCGCCTACCGGCTGCAGCGTCGGGCGAAGCGCTCGCCGAAGGCGGGACCGGTGGAGCCGGACCCCCGCCAGCACGACGGCGAGACGAACACGTCGCTCATCGTGATGCAGCGGGGAGTGGGCAAGCACGACGCGAACAACTCCGGAGGCCCGGGTCTCTGAGTCGCGGCCGGCGCGGGACGCGCGTCCCGCGCCGGTAGACTCGACTCCCGTGTCAGAGTCTCCGGAAATCACCCCCGACGCGGTCGAAGCCGCCGTCGCCGACGCCCTCGCGGCGATCGATGCGGCCGCCGACACCGCCGAGCTGAAAGCCGCCCGAGCCGCGCACGTCGCCGAGGGATCGCCGCTCGCGGTCCTGAACGCCTCGATGCGCCAGGTCGCCCCCGAGAACAAGGCCGCGTTCGGCAAGCTCGTCGGCCAGGGGCGGGGGCGCGTGACCCAGGCGCTCGCGGCGAAGGAGGCCGAGCTGGCCGCCGCCGAGGTCGCCGCACGGCTCGAGGCCGAGCGGGTCGACATCACCGCGGTCCCCTCGCGCACGCGCGTCGGTGCCCGCCACCCGCTCACGCTGCTCCAGGACCAGGTCGAGGACATCTTCGTCGGCATGGGATGGGAGATCGCGGAGGGGCCGGAGCTCGAGCACGAGTGGTTCAACTTCGATGCGCTGAACTTCGACGTCGACCACCCCGCCCGCCAGGAGCAGGACACGTTCTACGTCGACCCGACCTCCCGTCACCTGGTGATGCGCACGCACACCAGCCCGGTGCAGGTGCGCTCGATGCTCGACCGCGAGGTGCCGATCTACGTGCTGTGCCCCGGGCGGGTGTACCGCACCGACGAGTTCGACGCCACGCACCTGCCGGTGTTCACGCAGTTCGAGGGGCTCGTGATCGACAAGGGCATCACGATGGCGCACCTGAAGGGCACGCTCGACCACTTCGCGCGTCAGCTCTTCGGGCCGGAGGCGAAGATGCGCTTCCGCACCAACTACTTCCCCTTCACGGAGCCGTCCGCTGAGCTCGACCTGTGGCACCCGACCTTCAAGGGCGGCGCGCGCTGGATCGAGTGGGGCGGCTGCGGCATGGTCAACCCGAACGTGCTGCGCGCGGCAGGGATCGATCCAGAGGTCTACAGCGGCTTCGCGTTCGGCATGGGCATCGAGCGGGGACTCATGTTCCGCAGCGATGTGCAGGACATGCGCGACATGGCCGAGGGCGATGTCCGCTTCAGCGAGCAGTACGGGATGGTGGTGTGATGCGCGTCCCGCTTTCGTGGCTGCGTGAGTACGTCGATCTGGCTCCGGAGACCACGCCCGAGGATGTCCTCGCGGCGCTGGTGACGGTCGGCTTCGAAGAGGAGGACGTGCACCGCTTCGCCATCACGGGTCCCGTGGTGGTCGGCCAGGTCGTGTCGCTCGAACCGGAGCCCCAGTCCAACGGCAAGACCATCAACTGGTGCCAGGTGGACGTCGGTGAGGAGCACGGCGGCGTCCGCGGGATCGTCTGCGGGGCGCACAACTTCGTCGCCGGGGACAAGGTCGTCGTGACCCTTCCCGGTGCGGTGCTGCCCGGCCCGTTCCCGATCGCCGCGCGAAAGACCTACGGGCACGTGTCCGACGGGATGATCGCCTCCGCGCGCGAGCTCGGCCTCGGCGACGAGCACAACGGCATCGTCGTGCTGTCCGACCTCGGCATCGATGCCCCGGTGGGCACCGACGCCATCGCGCTGCTCGGCCTCGACGACGTCGCGGTGGAGATCAACGTGACGCCCGATCGCGGCTACGCCTTCTCGGTCCGCGGTGTCGCCCGCGAGTACGCCCACGCCACGGGCGCGACCTTCCGCGACCCCGCCGAGCGCGACTTCGCCGAGCTGCAGCCCGGCTCCGGTCACACGACCGTCGTCGACGACCGGGCCCCGGTGCGCGGCAACGTCGGTGCGAGCGAGTTCGTCACGCGCGTCGTGCGAGACGTCGACCCGTCCCGCCCGACGCCGCCGTGGATGATCGCCCGGCTGAGCCTCGCCGGCATGCGGTCGCTGGGCGTGCTGATCGACATCACGAACTATGTGATGCTCGAGCTCGGGCAGCCGCTGCACGGCTACGACCTGGACAAGCTCGCGGGCGGCATCACGGTGCGTCGCGCGACGCCGGGCGAGAAGATGACCACGCTCGACGGCGTGGAGCGTGCGCTGCACGAGGAGGACCTGCTCATCACGGACGAGTCCGGTCCCATCGGCCTCGCTGGTGTCATGGGTGGCGGCACGACCGAGATGAGCGACACCACGCGCAACGTGCTGATCGAGGCCGCGACGTTCGACCCCACGACCATCGCCAGGACGGCCCGTCGCCACAAGCTGCCCAGTGAGGCCTCCAAGCGCTTCGAGCGGGGCGTCGACCCGCTGATCCCCTTCGTGGCCGCGCGTCGGGCGGCCGACCTCATGGTTGAGCTCGCCGGCGGAACGCTCACCGACGAGGGCGGCGCGCTGTTCGCCGAGGTGTTCGTGGGGGACATCGCGCTGCCGGCCGGCTTCGTGCAGGGGCTCATCGGCGTGGACTACACCGACGACGAGATCACGGGCGCCCTCACGACCATCGGCGCCGAGATGACGGAGGCCGAAGACGGCTGGACCGTGATCCCGCCCACCTGGCGACCCGACCTCACCGACAAGTGGACGCTCGCGGAGGAGGTCGCCCGCATCCACGGGCTCGACCGCATCCCCGCGGTCTTGCCGACGCCGCCGTCCGGTCGCGGCCTCACCGCCCACCAGCAGGGTCGTCGCCGCGTGGCGAACGCACTCGCGGCGGCGGGCTTCGTCGAGACGCCGGCCTTCCCGTTCACGACCGAGGCGCAGAACGACCTGCACGGTTCCGCGTCGGGCGAGCACCTGCCGAGCATCCGCCTGGCGAACCCGCTCGACGGGCAGGCCCCGTACCTGCGCCGCTCGCTGATCCCGGGGCTGCTGCAGACCGCGCACCGCAACATCGCCCGCGGCATGACCGACCTGGCCCTCTTCGAGACGGGCCTCGTGTTCCTGCCGGAGCCGGGCGTCGAGTACGGAACCGACGAGGTGCCGCCGCTCGGCGTGCGCCCCTCCGACGAGACGCTCGCCGCGCTCGACGCGTCCATCCCGCCCCAGGAGCGCCACATCGCGGTGCTCCTCACCGGCAACGTGTCGCCGCGTCAGCCGGGTCGTCCCGCCGAGGCGTCGGGGCTGGTCGAGGCGCTCGACGCCGTGCGCGTGATCGCTGCCGCCGCGGGCATCGACATCGACGTGCGACAGGCGCAGCGCGCCGCGCTGCATCCCGGCCGCACCGGGGCGCTCGTCGCGGCCGGCGAGGAGGTCGGCTACGTCGGGGAGCTGCACCCCTCGGTGGCGGAGGACGCCGACCTGCCCGGTCGCGCCACCGTGCTCGAGCTCGACCTCGACCGCATCCTCACCCTCGCGGGGACGCGGATCGTGGCGGCCTCGCTGTCGACGTTCCCCGCGGCCACGCAGGACGTGTCGCTGACCGTGGCCGCCGATGTGCCGGCGGGCGAGGTGCGGGCGGCGCTCGCCGAGGGGGCGGGCGCGCTGCTGGAGTCGGTGCGACTGGTCGACGACTACCGCGGTGAGGGCGTGTCCGAGGGAGCCAAGAGCCTGACGTTCGCGCTGCGTTTCCGCGCCGACGACCGGACGCTCACCGCTGCGGAGGCGACCGACGCCAAGCTGGCGGGTGTCGCGGTCGCGGCGGAGCGATTCGGCGCCGCACTGCGCGACTGATCGACCCCGTCGCGAAGGCCTTCCGCTCTGCCCTGAGCGGAAGGCCTTCCGCCTTTCCCCGGATGCTGCTGACATGGGCACATGACGGATGTGCTGATCCTGGGCGGGACGGGCTGGCTCTCGGGGCGGATCGCCCACGGCTGGCTGGAGGCGGGCGCGGACGTGACCTGCCTCGCGCGCGGGGGGCGTGCCGCTCCCGACGGCGCGGCGCTGATCGTCGCCGACCGGGACGCACCGGACGCCTATGCGGAGGTCGCCCGCCGCGAGTGGGATCACGTCGTGGACGTCTCCTCACGGGCGGCACACGTCGCGGGGGCCGTCGCGGCCCTGGGCGATCGTGCGGCGCAGTGGACGTACGTGTCGTCGATGTCGGTGTACGCCGATGACATGACCGCGGGCGCCGACGAGTCCGCGCCGCGTCACGCGCCGGCGCGTGACGGCCAGGGGGAGGACGACTACGCGGCCCAGAAGGTCGCGGCGGAAGACGCCGTCGCGGCCCTCGGTGCACGCGCGCTCGTCGCGCGTCCCGGGCTGATCGTGGGCGACGGAGACCCCAGCGATCGCTTCGGCTACTGGGCCGCCGCCTTTCTCCGCTCGGCCGACGGTCCGGTGCTCCTGCCGCCCCTCGACGGGAAGACCGCGCAGGTGATCGATGTGGACGATCTGGCGGCGTTCCTCGTGACGGCGTCTCCCGGTTCTCCCGTGAATGCGATCGGCGATGCGCGTCCGCTCGGGGAGGTGCTGGCCGCCGTGCGTCGTGCCGCTGGTCACGAGGGGGCGACGGTGATCGCCGACGCGGATCGGCTGGTGGCCCAGGGCGTGGAGTACTGGATGGGCCCGCATTCGCTCCCGCTCTGGTTGCCCGAGGAGATGACCGGATTCATGACGCGGTCGAACGCCGCCTATCGGGCGCGCGGCGGGGCGCTGCGTCCGCTGGCCGACACGATCGCGCGCGTGATCGACGACGAGCGCGCACGCGGCGTCGACCGGGAGCGGAGGGCGGGGCTGACCCGCGCCGAGGAGCTGCGGATCCTCGCGGCCGTCACGGAGGGACCCGCCGGGGCTCGCTAGACTGCGAGGCAGTGACACGGGGTGCCGCATCCGCGGCTGAGATCACACCCGTCGAACCTGATCTAGTTCGTACTAGCGAAGGGATGTCGCGATGAGCGATCTTCTGCGTCCTGTTTCCACCCCCGACCTCGCCGCCTCGGCGGGAAGACTGCGGGAGGCGCTGCGGCAGTCGCCTCCGTTGACGCACTGCGTCACCAACGCGGTCGTCACGGGCTTCACGGCCAACGTGCTGCTCGCCCTGGGCGCCGCGCCCGCGATGGTCGACATCGTCGGCGAGGCCGAGATGTTCGCCGGTGTGGCCTCCGGTCTGCTGATCAACCTGGGCACGCCGACGCCCGAGCAGCGCGCCGCGAGCGTGGAGGCCGTGACGGGAGCCGCGGCGTCCGGCACCCCGTGGGTGCTCGACCCGGTCGCGATCGGCGTGCTGCCGGTGCGCACGACCCTCGCGCATGAGCTCGCGGCGCGGCGTCCGACCGCGATCCGCGGCAATGCGTCCGAGATCCTCGCCCTGGCAGGCCACACGGCCGGCGGTCGCGGCGTCGACGCGACCGACGGCACCGAGGCCGCTGCCGGGGCGGCGCAGGAGCTCGCCCGCACCACGGGAGCCGTGGTGGCCGTGTCCGGGCCCGTCGACCTGATCACCGACGGCGATCGCGTCGTGCGCATCGCCAACGGCCACGAACTGCTCACGCGCGTGACGGGTGGCGGCTGTGCTCTGGGCGCCGTGATGGCGGCCTTCCTCGGAACCGCTCGGCAGACGGGAGACGATGCGCTCACGGCGGTCGCCGCGGCGACCCTCGTCTACACCGTGGCGGCTGAGCACGCCGCCCCGGTCGCCGCAGGGCCCGGCACTTTCGCTGTCGCGCTGCTGGACGCGCTCGACGCCGTGACCGCGGATGACGTCGCCGCGGGCGCCCGCGTGTCGGAGGAGACCCGATGAGTGCCGACTTCTCGCTGTATCTCGTCACCGATCCCGGGCTGTGCGGGAAGCGCGGTGTGGTCGAGACCGTGCGCCGCGCGGTCGACGGCGGCGCACGCATCGTGCAGCTGCGCGACAAGCACGCCGCGCACGAGGAGACCGTCGAGCAGCTCATCGCGCTCTCCGCCGTGATCGACGGGCGGGCGCTGCTGGTGGTCAACGATCGTCTGGACGCCGCTGTCGAGGCGCGGGCGCGCGGCGCGCGGGTCGACGGCGTGCATCTCGGCCAGGCCGATGCGTCGGTGCGGCGTGCGCGAGAGCTGCTCGGTCCGGACGCGCTCATCGGACTCACCGCGAACACCCGTGAACACCTCGATGCCGTGCGCGCACTGCCGCAGGGCACCATCGATTACCTCGGTGTCGGGGTGATCCGCCCCACGAGCACCAAACCGGACCACCCGGAGCCGCTCGGCGTCGAGGGGTTCGCGGCCTTCGCGGCCGAGAGCCCGCTCCCGTGCGTCGCGATCGGCGGGGTCGGCATCGATGACACCGAGGCGCTCCAGGCCGCAGGCGCGGCGGGGCTCGCCGTGGTCTCC
>NZ_SSDO01000054.1:0-6359 GCF_004794395.1 Microbacterium sp. K41
CCGGGGAGCCGCGCCAGGGAGCGCCGTGCCCGGGGAGCACCCACGACGCGTCGAGCGCGGCCAGCCGGTCCAGCGACGCCAGGGCCTCTGCGGGTGCATCCGTGAAGGGAGCCGGCTGGGCACCCTCGCGCCCGGTGAGCACGTGCCGTGTGGTGAGCGCGTCGCCCACGAACACCGCGTCGACCGCCGGCACGTGCACCGCGATGCTGCCGGGCGAGTGGCCGGGCAGTCCGACGACCACCGGGGCACCGGGCAGGTCGAGCACCGCGCTGTCGTCCACCTCGACGACCGAGGCGACGTGCGGCGTGCGCAGCGCGTTCTTGCGCAGGCCGTAGGCGAGGAAGCCCAGCATCGGCAGCGGGCGCGCGGGCCCCATCGGCGTCCGGGGCTTCTCGCCCGTGCGCACGCGGTGGGCGTCGGCGGTGTGGATGATCACGGGCACGCCGGTCTCGCGGCGCAGGCGTTCGGCGAAGCCGATGTGGTCGCTGTCGCCGTGGGTGAGCACCAGACCGCGGACGTCGGACAGCGGACGACCGATGGCGGACAGCTCGTGCTGCAGGTCTTTCCAGTGTCCGGGTAGACCGGCGTCGATGAGCGTGATGCCCTCGGGCAGGTCGATCAGGTACGAGGCGACGATGTCGTTGCCGAGGCGGTGGAGGTGCGGGGCGAGCTGCATGGCGGGTCCTCTCGGATGATTGCGATAGCTACGATACGTAGCTATGATGGCTACTGTCAATAGCCATCGCTGGAGGATGCATGCCGACCCCCGAACGCACCACGACCGACGCGATCGTGACCGCCGGACGAGAGATCCTCGAGGCGTCCGGTCCCTCGGGCCTCACGATGCAGGCCGTGGCGACGCGCGTCGGCGTGCGCGCCCCCTCGCTCTACAAGCGCGTGAAGGATCGCGAGGCACTGCTCGCCGCGGTGGCGACCGCCACGGTCGACGCGCTGGGTGAGGGCCTCGAGAGGGTCGGCGACGACCTCGCCGAGCTCGCCACCGCCTACCGCGCCTTCGCGCACACGCACCCCGAGGGCTTCCGGCTGATGTTCGCTGTACCCGTGCCGCAGGAGGCCCTCGAGCGCACGGCGGCACCGGTCATCCGGGCGTGCGCGGCCAGGGTCGGCGACGACGACGCCCTCGATGCCGCCCGGCTCTTCACCGCCTGGGCGACCGGGTTCCTGCAGATGGAGCTCGCGGGCGCCTTCCGCCTGGGCGGCGACGTCGACCGCGCCTACGCCTACGGCCTTCGGCAGCTGATCGGCGGTCTCTCCCGCTGAGCCCCTCCCCGGGCCCGGGGCCGCAGGGACGGCCGCGATCGCACGGGGCGCCAGGACACACCCGCCCGCACCGGCGATTCGACGGGCCGGAATACTGGCACACTGTTGCCGGGAGGGTCCATGAGCACCGACGCGCACACCGGAGAGTCCGTCCACCCCACGAAGGCCCGGAAGCCCTGGCACCGCACGAAGGTGATCGTGGTGATCGTGGTGGCCGTCGCCGCCGTGGTCGCCCTCATCAGCAGCCTCACCCCCTGGCCGTCCGCCATGGTCATCCGCGCGGTGTTCACGAAGGGCGGCGACGAGACCGCCGCCGAGATGGACAAGCACGTGCCCGACACCGCGCTCGACGTGCAGCAGGGGATCGCGTACGGCGACGCGGGCACCGACACGACGATGGACGTGTTCCGCCCGGCCGACGCCGACGGTCCACTGCCGACCGTGGTGTGGATCCACGGGGGCGCCTGGATCTCCGGGGAGAAGGAGAACGTCGACCCGTACCTCCGGATCCTCGCGGCCGAGGGCTACACGACCGTCGGGGTGAACTACACGATCGGCCCCGAGGGCGTGTACCCGCTCGCGGTGCGGCAGCTCGATCAGGCCCTCGCCTACATCGACGAGCACGCCGCGGAACTCGGCGTCGACCCCGACCAGATCGTGCTCGCGGGCGACTCCGCCGGCAGCCAGCTCGCCAGCCAGATGGCCGCGCTCATCACCAACCCCGACTACGCCGAGATCGTCGGCATCTCGCCCTCGCTGAAGGCCGACCAGCTCGCCGCCACGATCCTCAACTGCGGCGTGTACGACCTCGCGGCCCTGGCCGAGCTCGACGGCATCGCCGGCTGGGGCCTCAAGACCGCGATGTGGGCGTACTCGGGCACGAAGACCTGGGCGGAGGACTCCACCGGGTCGACCATGTCGACGCTCGACTGGGTGACGGCTGACTTCCCCGCCACGTACATCTCCGGCGGCAACGGCGACGGTCTGACCTGGCTCCAGTCGATCCCGATGGCGAAGCGCCTCGAGTCCCTGGGTGTGAAGGTGACGACGCTGTTCTGGCCGATGGATCACGAACCTGCCCTGCCGCACGAGTACCAGTTCCACCTCGACCTGCCCGATGCGCAGACCGCTCTGGACGAGACGATCGCGTTCCTGGGGAAGCACACCACCCGCTGAGAACATTTCACTCCCGTGACGGTCGCCACAGAAGTGATATGTTTTCCGCATGCACCCGGAGAACCAGCGCGCCCTGGAAGACGGCATCGTCACCGACCTCACCGGACGGATGACCTACGGCTCGTACCTCGCCCTGGATCAGCTGCTCACGGCACAGCACCCCGTGAGCCAGCCGGAGCACCACGACGAGATGCTGTTCATCATCCAGCACCAGACCACCGAGCTGTGGCTCAAGCAGGTGCTGCACGAGCTGTCCTCCGCGCGCACGCTGCTGGCCGCCGACGACCTGCGTGAAGCCCTCAAGCGCATCGCCAGGGTCAAGAAGATCCAAGACGTGATGACGCAGCAGTGGTCCGTGCTCGCCACCCTCACCCCGACCGAATACGCGCAGTTCCGCGGCTCACTCGGCACCTCGTCCGGCTTCCAGTCGGTGCAGTACCGCGCCGTGGAGTTCGCGCTGGGCAACAAGAACGAGAAGATGCTCGGCGTCTTCCGCGACCATCCCGCGAACCTGGCGCTGCTCACCGCCGAGTGGGAGAAGCCCACGCTGTACGACGAGTTCCTGCGCTACGCCTCCCGCCGCGGACTGCCCGTTCCGGCCGAGATCCTCGACCGAGACGTGCGCGAGCCCTACCGCGAGACCCCGGCGCTGGTCCCCGCGATCCGCGCCATCTACCAGGACCCCGGCACGCACTGGGACCTGTACGAGGCGTGCGAAGACCTGGTCGACCTGGAGGACAACTTCCAGTTCTGGCGGTTCCGGCACCTCAAGACCGTGTCGCGCACGATCGGCATGAAGGTCGGCACGGGCGGCTCCAGCGGCGTCGGATTCCTGCAGCGCGCCCTCGACCTCACGTTCTTCCCCGAGCTCTACACCGTCCGCACCGAGATCGGCGGCTGAGATGCACGCCGCGACGTACTTCGACGGCACCCGGTGGCGCGACGGCGTCGTCGAGGCGACCGCGGAACACGTGCGGCTCCGCGCCGAGACTCCGGCCCCCGGCCTCCCTCGCGTCCCCGGCGGGGTCGTCGGCGGCTTCACCGACCACCACGTGCACCTGCAGCTCGTCGACCACGCCCTGCTGCGCACCTCGCGCCTCGCCCGGGTCGACGACCTGGGCGGGAACCCCGCGGTGCTGCGTGAGCTCGCGGTGCACACCTCGGCCACCCCCGATCACGCCGTCGAGGTCCGGTACGCCGGAGCGTTCCTCACCCCGCCCGGCGGCTACCCGTCCGACCGCGACTGGGCCCCCGCGGGGTCGGTGCGGGAGGTCGCGGACGAGGCTGCCGCCGTCGCCGCGGTCGATGAGCTCGCGGCCGCCGGGGTCGCCCTCCTCAAGGTCGCCGGCAACAGCACGGCCGGTCCGGTGTTCGCCGACGCGCTCGTCCACGCGATCGTCGAGCGCGCGGACGCGCACGGCCTGCCGGTGGTCGTGCACGCCGAGGGCCCCGACGAGGCGCAGCGGGCCGTACGCCTCGGAGCCGCCCGCCTCGCGCACGCGCCGTTCACCGAGCGCCTCGACGAGGCCGAGGTCGCCCGCCACGCGGCCTCGGTCTCCTGGATCTCGACCCTCGCGATCCACGACCCCGCCGCCCTGCGCATCGCCGTCGACAACGTGCGACGGTTCCACGCCGCCGGGGGCACCGTGCTCTACGGCACCGACATGGGCAACGGCCCCACCCCGGTCGACCTCCACCCCGCCGAGCTCGACGCCCTCCGCCGCGCGGGGCTCGACGACGCCGCCCTGCTGCGCGCCCTCGCCCCCGTGGACCCGCTGCAGCCCGGCGCGCTACTGCTCCTGCTCCCCGACGGCTCGACCGATCCGTTCGACGCCCGCCCGCTGACCGCCGCCGACCTGAAGGTGTGACATGACCGACCGTTCCTCCGACGCCGCCCTGCTCGACGCCGCCCGCGCCCTCGACGCGGCCGACCCGCTCGCCGCGCACCTCGACGCGTTCGCCGAGGCGCCGGGGGTCACGGCCTACCTCGACGGGAACTCCCTCGGCCGCCCCCTGCGGGATATGCCGGAGAAGCTCGCCGCGTTCGTGCGCGAGGACTGGGGCACCCGGCTCATCCGCTCGTGGGACGAGCAGTGGATGGCACTGCCGATGCGCCTGGGCGACCGCATCGGCGAGGTCGCGCTCGGAGCCGCTCCCGGGCAGACCGTCGTGGCCGACTCGACCAGCGTGCTCATCTACAAGCTCATGCGCGCCGCGGCCGCCGCCGACCCCGCCCGCACGGAGCTCGTGATCGAGACGGGCAACTTCCCCACCGACCGGTTCCTCGCCGAGGGCGTGGCCGCCGAGACGGGGCTGACCATCCGCTGGCTGGAACCCGACCCGGTGCACGGCGTGACGGTGGACGACGTGACGGCCGCGGTGTCCGACCGCACCGCGCTCGTGTCGCTCAGCCACGTGGACTACCGCTCGGGCGCGCTGGCGGACATGCCGGGCATCACGGCGGCGGCGCACGAGGCGGGGGCGCTCATGATGTGGGACCTGTGCCACTCGGCCGGCGTCGTGCCGATGCAGCTGGACGCGTGGGGCGTCGACCTCGCGGTCGGCTGCACCTACAAGTACCTGAACGGCGGCCCGGGCTCCCCCGCGTTCGCGTACCTCCGCCACGGGCTGCAGGGGGTGCTCCGGCAGCCGATCCAGGGGTGGTGGAGCGCGGAGGACATCTTCGCGATGGGGCCGGAGTACGTGCCGAGCGGCGACATCCGGCAGCTGCTCAGCGGCACGCCGCCCGTCACCTCGATGCTCGCGATGCAGGGGATGCTCGACCTGATCGAGCAGTCGACGATCGCGGGGGTGCGGGCCAAGTCGCAGTCGCTGACCGATCTCGCGGTGCGCGCGTACGACGAGCTGCTCGCCCCGCTCGGCGTGCGGCTGCTGAGCCCCCGCGACTCCGCGCGACGCGGCGGGCATGTGACGATCGGCCACCCCGACTTCCGCGACGTCACCCGCCGGCTCTGGGCGGACGGCATCATCCCCGACTTCCGCTTCCCCGACGGCATCCGCCTCGGACTCTCCCCGCTCAGCACCTCGCACGTCGAGACGATCACGGGCGTGCTGGCCGTGCGCGACGCCCTGGAGTCCGATGACGACTGAAGCGGCGGCGACCGCCGTGCGCGACGACATCGATGCCCGCCCCGGCAGCACGGCGTCGCTGCTGCGGACGCTGATCGGGCTGTATCTGCGGCCCCTCGGCGGCTGGATCTCCGCCGCGCATCTCGTGCACCTCGCGGGCGAGCTGGGGATCCCGGCCGCCCAGGCCCGCACGGGCGTGACGCGCCTGAAGCAGAAGGGGCTGCTGCTGGCCGAGCGCGGCGAGACCGCGGGATACCGCCTGAACCCGGAGGCGCTGCCCATGCTGGAGCGCGGCGACCGGCGCATCTTCACCATGCGGCAGATGGGCGACACCGACCCGTGGTGCCTGGTGTCGTTCTCGATCCCGGAGAGCGCCCGCAGTGTGCGGCATCAGCTGCGTCGCCGGCTGCAGTGGATCGGCGCGGGCGTGGTGTCGCCCGCCCTGTGGATCTGCCCCGGTCACCTGCGCGACGAGGCGACGCAGATCCTGGAAGAGCTCGGCGCGCGGCAGTGGGCGACGCTGTTCGACGCCGTGGCCCCCGCTCCCGCCGGCACCCTCGTGGAGGCGGCAGCGCAGTGGTGGGACCTGGGTGCGCTGCGGACGGAGCACCTCGCCTTCCAGACGTCGCTCAGCACGCTGCCGCCCGATCCGTTCGCCGCGTATGTGCACCTGCTCGACCGGTGGCGCGTGCTGCCCTACACCGACCCCGGGCTGCCCGCGTCGATGCTGCCGGCGGACTGGCCCGGCGCCCGCAGCGTGGAGCGCTTCACGGCGCTGTCGGCCGAGCTGTCCGCGCCGGCGCTGGCGCACG
>NZ_SSDO01000055.1:0-5726 GCF_004794395.1 Microbacterium sp. K41
ACCGTCCACGCCTCCCGCACGGCCGCGAGCACCTCGCGGAACGCGGGCATCGGCGGCCGGGGCTCGGGCGGCCAGTAGGTGCCGGCGAAGAACGCGCGGCCACCCGGCGTCGTGAACACCGTGAGCGGCCAGCCGAGGTTCTGCGTGAACGCCGACGCCGCGGCCATGTACGCCGCATCGACGTGCGGGTGCTCCTCGCGGTCGACCTTGACCGCCACGAAGCCCTCGTCGATCAGCGCGGCCGTGACGGGATCGGAGAACGACTCGCGCGCCATCACGTGACACCAGTGGCACGTGGAGTAGCCGATCGAGATCAGCAGCGGCACGTCCCGCCGTCGCGCCTCCGCGAACGCCTCCTCGCCCCACGGATACCAGTCGACCGGATTCTCGGCGTGCGACCGGAGGTAGGGGCTGAGGGTGTCCGCGAGCCGGTTGGTCATGCCGTCCACGCTACGCCGCGCGGCGGCACGGCGGGCTGCGGCGGTGAGCACGGGATCGCGACTCCCCCGCGAACGCCCCGCGTCGCGAGCGGCGACACGGGGCGTTCGGGTGCGGGGGGTGATGTTCGGTCGGCGCGACCGGTCCGTTGCGTGACCGGTCGATCGGGCCGGCTCCCGGGGGGCGGGGGTTCCCGTCAGTTGACCTCGTCGGGGTGCGAGCCGACACGACCCGAACCGTCGAGCGGGTCGAGGGCGTCGATCGCGGCGATCTCCGCGTCGGTCAGCTCGAAGCCGAACACGTCGAGGTTCTCGCGCAGACGCTCGGGGCGCACCGACTTCGGGAAGACGATGATCCCCTTCTGCAGGTGCCAGCGCAGCACCGCCTGCGCCGGGGTGACGCTGTGGGCCGCGGCCGCGTCGGCGACCGCCGGGATGCCGAACAGGTCGTACTTGCCCTGACCGAGCGGACCCCACGCCTCGATGCGCACGTCGTTCGCGTCGGCCCACGCGACCTCCTCGCGACGCTGGTACGCCGGGTGCAGCTCGATCTGGTTCACGGCCGGGACGACGCCGGTCTCCTTCACGGTGCGCTCCAGGTGCGGCACGAGGAAGTTCGAGACGCCGATGCTGCGGGTCAGTCCGGCCTCGCGCAGCTCGATGAGCTTGGCGAACGCGTGCACGTAGTCGTCCTTCGCCGGGGTGGGCCAGTGCACGAGGTACAGGTCGACCCGGTCGAGCCCGAGCTCCTCGAGGCTCTCGCCGATCGCCGCACGCGGCTCGTCGTCGTGGTGGCGGTCGTTCCAGAGCTTGGTGGTGATGAACAGCTCGTCGCGCGGGATGCCGGAGGCGGCGATCGCGGCGCCCACGCCCTCCTCGTTGCCGTAGATCGCGGCGGTGTCGATGTGGCGGTAGCCGATCTCCAGCGCTTCGCTCACCGCGCGCTCGGTCTCGGCCGGCGGCACCTTGAAGACGCCGTAGCCCAGCTGCGGGATGGAGTTGCCGTCGTTGAGTTCGAGAGAGGGAATGGTGGTCATGGGTCCAGCCTATGACCTGTGATGACAGGTGTGGCGGGATCGTGTCTTTCCGTGTCGGCGGAGGCACCGCGTCGGTCGACCGGCACCGAGGCCATGGCCTGCGCCGCCCGACCCACGAGGCGCTCGAGGGGTCCGCGGCCGAAGAGGATCGACCACAGCGTCGCGGCCACCACGAGTGCGACCGCCGTGAGGAGCCAGAAGGCCGTGCTCTGCACGAAGCCGCCGGGGCCGACCAGCACCACGATCGACACCACGTGCACCGTGTATGCCGTGAGCGGCATGGAGCCGAGCGCCGCGAGCGGCAGGAGCACCCACCGCAGCGGCCGGCTCAGCAGCAGGCACAGCGCGACCACCGCGAGCGCGAAGCCCCCGGAGCCGAGGATCTCGGCCGTGCCCCCGGAGTGCGGTTCCACGCCGAAGAACGCCGACAGCACCGACCGCAGCGGGTCCAGCCCCGCGAGCGCCGCGGGGTACGCGTCCCACCCGGAGCCGAATCCGAAGCCGCCGTCGCCGGAGCCGATGCCACCGTCCTCGCCCCCGACTCCGGCCGCCTGGCCGACCGCGCCGAGCCCGTACCCGATGACCGTGAGCAGCACGCCGACAGCGAGCGCGACGACCGCCGTGCGGAGTCGCTCCACGTGCAGCCGGCCGAGCGCGAGACCGCCCAGCACGAACGCGAGCCACGCCGTCACCGGGTACACGCCGTACAGCGCGAAGCCGAGCCCTGCGCCGTAGGGCTCCAGCGCGAGCGCGCTCAGCAGCGCGAGCGCGGCGGGGGCCACGAGCGCGAGCACCCCGGCCGCGAGGAGCAGCTGCCACGCCCGCCACCGCAGGAACGGGATCACCGCGACGTAGAGCAGCCCGTAGAGCGTGAGGATCACCGCGATGGGCGTGTTCAGCATCTCGAGCGCGAGACCGATCAGGAAGATCGCCGCGCCCCGGCCCACCAGGTTCAGGCGCAGCGTCGGCATGCGCTCGGGAGCGGGCAGCGTGCTGCGCCCCGTCATCAGCGCGATCGACACCCCGGCGAGCAGTGCGAACAAGATCGAGGAGCGGCCGTTCACCAGGTCGGTCCAGGTGGACGGGTCGCCCCATGCGAACGGCCGGAGCTCGCCGACGTGGGCGGCGGCCATGCCCAGGATCGCGAGGGCCCTGGCCACGTCGAGGCCGAGGATGCGCGGGGGCCGGCCGAAGTCCCGGAACCAGCGGGTGGGCGCGAGGGGGGAGGTCACGAGTTGATCGTAGGGCGCGCATCCCGGCATACGATGGAGGGCTATGTCCTCCCCCGTGATCTCCTATCCCCCGGAGCTGCCCGTCAGCGCCGCGCGGGAGGAGATCGCCGACGCCGTGCGCGACCACCAGGTCGTGATCGTCGCGGGCGCGACCGGTTCGGGCAAGACCACCCAGCTGCCCAAGATCGCGCTCGAACTCGGGCGCGAGCGCATCGCCCACACGCAGCCGCGTCGCCTGGCCGCCCGCACGATCGCGGAGCGCGTCGCGGAGGAGCTGCACGTCGAGCTCGGCACGCTCGTGGGCTACAAGGTGCGCTTCACCGATAAGGTCTCCGATGCCACGCGCATCGCGCTGATGACCGACGGGATCCTGCTCAACGAGATCCACCGCGACCGGCTGCTCACGCACTACGACACGATCATCATCGACGAGGCGCACGAGCGCTCCCTCAACGTCGACTTCCTGCTCGGCTACCTCGCCCGCATCCTCCCGGAGCGCCCCGACCTCAAGGTGATCATCACCTCGGCGACCATCGACCCGGAGAGCTTCGCGCGGCACTTCGCCGCCGCCGACGGCACCCCCGCCCCGATCATCGAGGTCTCCGGCCGCACGTACCCGGTGGAGGTCCGCTACCGGCCCCTCGTGGACGACGCGGACGAGGACGCATCGGCATCCGGCGACCCGGAGGACGAGGTGTCCGCGATCGTCGCGGCCCTGCGCGAGCTGGACCGTGAAGCCCCCGGCGACGTGCTGGTGTTCCTGCCCGGCGAGGCCGAGATCCGTGATGCGGCCGATGCGGTGCGCGGCGCCTACGGGAAGGACCGCTCCCCCACCGAGGTGCTGCCGCTGTTCGGACGGCTCTCGGCGGCTGAACAGCACCGGGTATTCGAGCGCAGTCGCGTGGCGGGCGTGCGACGGCGGGTCGTGCTCGCCACGAACGTCGCCGAGACCAGCCTCACCGTGCCGGGCATCAACTACGTGATCGACACCGGCACCGCCCGCATCTCCCGGTACAGCAACCGCTCCAAGGTGCAGCGCCTGCCGATCGAGGCGATCTCCCAGGCCTCCGCGAACCAGCGCTCGGGGCGCGCCGGCCGCACGAGCGAGGGCATCGCGATCCGCCTCTATTCGGAGGAGGACTACGACCGGCGCCCGGAGTACACCGAGCCGGAGATCCTGCGCACCTCGCTCGCCTCGGTCATCCTGCAGATGCTGTCGCTGGGGTTCGGCGACATCGAGGCGTTCCCGTTCCTCACCCCGCCCGACTCCCGCGGCGTGAAGGCCGCGTTCGACCTGCTCACCGAGCTGGGCGCGGTCGAGCCGTCGCGGCGGGACGGCTCGACGCATCTCACGCGCGTGGGCCGCGACATCGCCCGCATGCCGATCGACCCGCGGTTCGCGCGCATGCTCCTCGAGGCGGGACGCGACCGCAGCGGCGCCGTCCTGCGCGACGTGCTCGCGATCGTCGCCGGACTCACGATCCAGGACGTGCGGGAGCGGCCGGAGGAGCGCCGCGAGGAGGCCGACCGCCTGCACGCGCGCTTCGCCGACCCCACGAGCGACTTCCTGACCCTGCTGAACCTGTGGAACCACCTGCGCGAGCAGCAGCGCGAGCTGGGGTCGAGCGCGTTCCGCCGGCTGTGCCGCGCCGAGCACCTCAACTACGTGCGCGTGCGCGAGTGGTTCGACGTGCACCGCCAGCTGCGCACGCTCGGCAAGAACCCGGAGCGCGGCGCGGAGGCGGGTGGCGCGGCCGACCCCGACGCGATCCACCGCGCTCTGCTGTCTGGCCTGCTGTCGCAGATCGGCATCCTCGACGAGCGCACGGCCCCGGCCGGCAAGAGCCATTCCCCCGCGAAGGACCCGAAGCGCCGGGTGACCGAGTACCGCGGGGCCCGCGGCATCCGGTTCTCGATCTTCCCGGGCTCGGCGCTGCGCAAGAAGAGCCCGCGGGCGGTGATGGCGGCGGAGATCGTGGAGACCTCCCGCACCTTCGCCCGCACGGTCGCCCAGATCGACCCCGCGTGGGCCGAGCCGCTGGCCGGCGACCTCGCGAAGCGTCAGGTCACGGAGCCGCACTGGTCGAAGGATGCCGGCGCCGCCGTCGCCTTCGAGAAGGTGACGCTGTTCGGGGTGGAGATCATCCCCCGCCGCCGCGTGCAGTTCGCCCGCATCGACCGGGCCGCGTCGCGCGAGCTGTTCGTGCGGCACGCGCTCGTGGAGGGCGAGTGGGATCCGTCGCGCATCGACAAGCGGGTGAGCGCGTTCTGGCGCAGCAACGCCGAGTTGCGCCGCCGCCTGGAGAAGCTGGAGGAGCGGGAGCGCCGCCGCGACATCCTCGCCGGCGACGAGGCCGTGTTCCGCTTCTACGACGAGCGCATCCCCGCCGACGTGTTCGATGTGCGCTCGTTCGAGAAGTGGTGGCGCGAGGCGCTCACGACCGCGCCGAAGCTGCTCGTGATGCGCGAGAGCGACCTGGTCGACGAGGCCGACCGCGCCGACCAGCGCGAGTTCCCCACGCGGTGGACGCAGGGCGACCAGGTGCTGGGGCTCGCCTACCGCTTCGAGCCCGGAGCCCCCGACGACGGCGTGAGCGTGGTGCTGCCCCTGCCGCTGCTCGCGCAGATCGAGGACCGCGGCTTCGACTGGCAGGTGCCGGGCCTGCGCGCCGAGCTCGTCACGGGACTGCTGCGCGCGCTGCCCAAGGCCATCCGCCGCCACGTGGTGCCCGCCGCCGACTGGGCGGAGAAGTTCGGCGCCGAGCTGGCCGACCAGGGCCCGGAGTCGCACGAGGGCCTTCCCCCGCGCACGCTCAAGGAGGCACTGGCCCGCCTCATCCAGCCTCTCGCGAACCAGCTCGTGTCGGCCGCGGACTTCGAGGACGACCGCGTGCCCGCGCACCTGCGCATGAACTTCCGCGCCGTGGACGAACGCGGCCGCGTGGTCGGCTCGGGGCGCGACCTCCGGGCACTGCAGACCGAGCTGTCGGACCGCGCCCGCAGCAGCGTCGCCCGCTCCA
>NZ_SSDO01000006.1:0-430 GCF_004794395.1 Microbacterium sp. K41
AGGCACAGCAGCGCACCGATCAGCGCGGGACCCCACGACGCCAGCAGGAGCGCAGCCGTCGTCGCCACTCCGAGCACGCGCGAGGGTCCGTGCGCTCGCGCCGTGGGGGCGGCGGCTCCGCTCATCGGCGCTCCTCTCCGAGCCTCAGTGTGCCGGAGGGGGCGCGGCCTGACCAGGGTCGCGGGGCGTCCCGGGGCGGATCTCCCGGGCGGTCGGGACACGGTGCCCTCGGAGCCGGGACGCAGGGACCCCTAGCGTCGGTGGCGGTGGAGGACACCGTGCCGACGCGGGTCGGCAGGAGGAGGGGACCATGCGCGGTCGATCGGGTCGACGAGCGCACGAGGGGACCGGGTCGCGGTCGTCGCAGCGGGATCATGGGGACCGGTGCGGGCGAGGCGACCGCCGGCGGGCCGCGGGCTCGCACGGCGGA
>NZ_SSDO01000056.1:0-12185 GCF_004794395.1 Microbacterium sp. K41
GCGCAGGTCGTTCCACAGCAGGGCCGGTCGCACGACCCGTCCCCGGCCGTCGAGCGCGACCATGCCGTGCTGCTGTCCGCTGATCGCCCAGGCCCGCACGTCGTCGAACCCGCCCGCCGCGGCGATCGCGGCCTGCAGCGCCCGCCACCACTCCTCCGGGTCGACCTCGGTGCCCGGCGGGTGCGGCGCACGCCCCTCGCGGATCACCCGACCGGAGAGGGCGTCGGCGATGACGACCTTGCAGGACTGGGTCGAGGAGTCGATTCCCGCCACGAGTTCCATCCTGCGATCATCCCACGGCGTCAGAGCCATCCCTTGTTCTTGAACGCCGCGTAGAGTCCGAGGCCCATCGCGACCATGAGCGCGAGCGCCATCGGATAACCGAGCAGCCAGTGCAGCTCGGGCATGTGGTCGAAGTTCATGCCGTAGATCGTGCCGACCAGGGTCGGGGCGAACAGGATCGCCGCCCAGCCGGAGATCTTCTTCACCTCTTCGTTCTGCCGGATGCTGAGCTCGGTCATGCGCCGCATCTCCTCGTTCTGGCGGCGCGCGACGATGGTCGACTCGACCGTGAGCGCGTTGTCGAGCACGGTGCGGAACGTGGTCGCCCTGTCGCTCACGCGCAGGGTGTGGTCGAGCACGTCGCGCAGGTACCGCTGCAGCTCCTCGCTCACCCTGTCCTTGTCGGAACCGCGCAGGAGCGCCTCGAGCATGCCGACGAGCGGCTGGGTGGCGCGCTGGAAGTCGATCACCTCGCGGCCCAGGTCGTAGATGCGCTGCGTGGCGTCCACATCCTCCTCGAAGAGCTGGCTCTCGATCTCGTCGATGTCGTTCTCGAGGCCGGCGAGCACGGGGGCGTACTCGTCGACCACCTCGTCGAGGATCGCGTACAGCACGGCCTCCGGCCCGTGGGAGAGCAGCGCGGGGTCGGCCTCGAGGCGGCGGCGCACCCGCGCCAGATCCGGAGCCTCCGCGTGGCGGATGGTCACCACGAAGTCCGGCCCGACGAGCACGTGCACCTCGCCGAACTCGACCTCCTCCAGGTCGTCGAGGTAGCGGGCGGGTCGCAGCACCATGAACAGCACGTCACCGTAGCGCTCGAGCTTGGAGCGCTGGTGGCCGGACAGCGCGTCCTCCACCACGAGCTCGTGGAGGGCGAACTCGTCGGCCACGGCGCGGATTTCCTCCGGACTCGGCCGGTACAGCCCGATCCAGCTCATGCCGCGTCGCTCGCGCATGCGCTCGAACGTCTCGCTGAGGGTCCGCGGGTTCTCCGTGCGGACGCCGTCCACGTAGATCGCGTTGTCGACGATCGCCACGACGACCCCTTCCGATCAGCCGGTGCTCACTCCTCCGCGGGCGCGACGCACGGGAGCGCGGCGTCCGTGGTGGCCTGGTGGTACTGCTCCGCGGTGAACGGCAGCCCGAAGTCGGGGGCGGTCTGCCCGGACGCGGCGGGGGCCTTCGACGCGATGGCCGCGAGCTCCCACGACAGCTGTTGGGCGAACAGCGCCCCGGCGGTGGAGTCGTTCAGCACCACGGCGACGGTGAACCCGGTGGCCGGGTCGGAGTAGGCGGCGGTCGCATAGCCGGGGGTCCAGCCGTGCTGGCCGACCATCGAGCCGACGAGGTAGGCACCGCCGGTGGCCTGGAACCACGACGCGGCCGTGTCGGACACGGGCAGCGGCGAGCCGAAGCGCGCGGGCTCCTCCTTCGTGCGCAGCGCCTGCGCGGCCTCCGCCTGGGCGTAGCGGCCGAGGTCGGTGATGGTCGACACGACGCCGGAGTCGGTGAAGCCGGAGCTCGACGAGAGGGTGGTGATGTCGACCGGGGCCGCGCAGTTGAAGCCGCCCTCGACAGCCGACATGTAGTGGCCGTTCATGGCGGGCTCGGGCACCGGCGGGGCGGCCTGCGGCGTGGGCAGCTCGGTCTGGGTGAGGCCGAGGGGCTCGGTGACGTACTCCGCGATGAGCTCGCGCGCGGTCATGCCGGTGGCGCGCTCGAGCGCGAGGCCGAGCAGCAGGTAGCCCGCGTCGGAGTCGCGGAAGGTCGTGTGCGGGGCCACCCTGGCGCGGCCGAGGCCGTAGCCGGCGAGCTCGAGCGGAGCCCACACGCGCTCGGGGGTGTTGATCCAGGCGGCCTTGGCGGTCTCCTCGGACGACCCGGCGCCGCTCGTGCCGTTGCAGAGGTCGAGCAGGGTCACGTCGGTCATGTCCGCGACGCCGGAGACGTAGGTGGGCACCTTCGCGTCGAGCTCCACGGTGCCCTCGTCGGCGAGCGCGTACAGCACGTCGCACGTCATGAGGCGCGTGACGTCGGCGATGCGGAACGACATGTCCGTCGTCAGCTCGGCCCCGCCCTCCTTGTCCTGCGTGCCGGCCGCTGCGACCCAGCCGCCGCTCCACGGCACCCAGACGCCGACGATGGCTCCGGACGCACCCGACGCGGTGAGCGCGTTGTCGACCGCGGTCTGCATCGCCGCGACGGTGTCGTCGGGCAGGGAGGCGTCGACCTGGTCGGGCGGCGTGTAGCTGAAGGAGTCCTCGGACGAACAACCGGTGAGGACGAGCCCGAGCACGACGGCCGTGGCCGCTGCGGCGCGCCACCGGCGCGACGAGAGAAGCTGCATGTGAAGGAACCCCCGAGGACGTATCTCCCGAGTCTAGAGCGAGGATGCTGGAAGTCCGCCTCGCGGGACCGCGCCGATCGCGGCCCGTAGGGTGTGAGGGTGCCCCACGACTTCGCTCCCGACGTGATCGCCGCCGTGCTCCGCCACATGAACGGCGACCACACCGACGACAACCTGCTGATCGCCCGCGCCTTCGCCGAGCCCGCCGACCAGGAGCCGACGGCGTCCGTCATGACCGGCTTCGACGGCGAGGCCGGCGTGTGGGAGGTCACCCGCGGCGGCTCCACCTCGACGCTGCGCGTGCCGTGGCCCGGCGGCCCGATCACGGAGCGCCCCGAGGTGCGACGCGAGGTCGTGGCGCTGTACGACGCGGCGTGCGCGCGCCTGGGCGTCGAGCCGCGGCCGCACGACTGACTCCGCACCGACCCGGACTTCCGTCCAAGGTTAGGCTGCCCTTACACTGGGGCCATGCCCGAGATCCTCTCCTTCTCCGCCGCCCTCCGCGAGCGCTCCTCCGGGTCGCACTCGCGCAGCGAGACGGCCGGCTTCATGTCCGACCTGCTCAAGGGCGAGGGCTCCCGCGAGGACTACATCGCGCTCGTCGCGCAGCACTACTTCATCTACGAGGCCCTCGAGAGCGCGGGCGACCGCATGCGCACCGACCCCGTCGCCTCCGTGTTCCTCAGCGACAAGCTCACCCGCCTCCCCGCGCTCGAGGCCGACCTCGAGTTCCTGCTCGGCGCGGACTGGCGCGACCGGATCACGCCGCTGCCCACCACGCAGCGCTACGTGGAGCGCATCCGCCAGGTGGGCGCGACCTGGGCCGGGGGCTTCGTCGCCCACCACTACACGCGCTACCTCGGCGACCTCTCCGGCGGCATCTTCATCGGCCGCGTCATGTCCCGCCGCTTCGGCTTCGAGACCAACGGCGTCGGCTCCTACCTGTTCGACGACATCGCCGACCCGTCCGCCTTCAAGGACGTGTACCGCGAACAGCTCGACGCCGCCCCGTGGGACGAGGCGGAGCGCGAGCGCGTGATCGACGAGGTGCTGCTCGCCTACCGGTTCAACACGGAGCTGTTCGAAGACCTCGACCGCGCCCGCGCCGCCGCCTGAGCGCCCTCACCGGTCCCTGAGCGAGCGCCCGCGAGACGAAGGGCGTCCACCGCGGTTCAGCCCGTGGGAAGCTCCGGCGTCGACGCCGCCAGCCACGCGTCGCGCATGAAGCGCCGTACGTCCTCGTCGACCCGGATGTCGCTCGGCCGCAACGGTCGCGACAGGTACAGCCCGTCGAGCGAGGTCAGACGGCTCAGCGCCACATAGGTCTGTCCCGGCGCGAACGCCCCGGAGCCGAGGTCGATGATCGCGCGGTCATAGGTCTTGCCCTGCGACTTGTGGATCGTCACGGCCCACGCGAGCCGCAGCGGGAACTGCGTGAACTCCGCCACCACGTCGCGGGACAGCTTCTTCGTGTTCGGGTCGTAGGCGTAGCGGAACCGTTCCCACACGGCCGGCTCGACCTCCACCTCCTCGCCGTCGATCTCCACCCGCACGGCCCCGCCGAGAATGCGGGTGACGGTGCCGATGGTGCCATTGACCCAGCGCGGCGGCTCGCCCGACATGGCGGTGTCGTTGCGGAGGAACATCACCTGCGCGCCGACCTTGAGCTTGAGCTCCGACTCGGCAGGCAGGGCAGCCTCGCCGCGTCCGAAGTCGCCGTTGATCTCGGCGCGCGCGGTCTGCTCCTTGCCGGGGAGGGCGGCGAGGTGACGGCCGTTGATGCCGTTCACAATGTCGTTGCGCGTCGCGAGGGTGATCATCGGCACCTCGCCCGGCTCGGGGTCGGGCGGCGTGCGGGCACCCTGCGCGTTCAGCACCCCGGCGATCTCCGCGGTCACCCGGCCGTAGCGCACGGCGTTGAGCATCGCCTTGAACCCGTCGTCGGACTGCCGGTGGATCTGCACCAGCTCCCGCACGTGCAGCTCGGCCCTGGTGTCGACCTGGAACAGGCCCTCCTGGTCGGAGAGCCCGGAGCCGCCCGCCCACACCTTCGCGTCGAAGAACCAGAAGGAGCGGTAGTGGTCCTTCACGTAGCGGGCCTCGTCGCCGCGCGGCGGGACCGGCGCGAGCTGGTACGGGTCGCCGAACATCACCACCTGCACACCGCCGAACGGTTCGCCCCTGCGTCCGCGGGCCTGCCGCAGCGAGCGGTCGATCGCGTCCATGAGGTCGGCGTTGACCATCGAGATCTCATCGATCACGAGGGTCTCGATCGCGTTCAGGATGCGCCGGGTGGCATCGTTCTGGTCGATGTCCGCGTCGCCGATCAGCCCGATCGGGAGCCGGAACAGCGAGTGGATCGTCTGCCCCTCGACGTTCAGCGCGGCGACGCCGGTGGGCGCGCAGATCGCGATCTGCTTCTTCGTGTTCCAGGCGAAGTGCTGCAGGAGCGTCGACTTGCCGGTGCCGGCGCGGCCGGTGATGAACACGTGCTCCCCGGTGTCCTCGATGAGGCGGAACAGCTCCTGCTGCTCCTCGGACAGGGCGGGAAGGGACACGGTTCTCTCAGGGCTGCAGGGGCGGACGGGGGCGCCCACCCATGCTACGTCGCGCCGGGAGTCGCGGGGCGCCAACGCTCGGCGTCCCCCCAGGACTCCCTCCTAGACTGACGCCATGGAGCGGGCCGGGAGGAGCACGCCCCGGCGTGCGCGCCTGGGCGTGGATCTGACCATGCTCGCCGTCGTCGGCGTGATGCTGTTCGCCGCGATCGGGGCGGGCGGCGCGACCCTCTACCAGCAGTTCTACGGCCCCTCGGCGTTCGTGGTCCGCTACCTCGACCTGCTCGCATCCGGCCGCGCGGCCGATGCGCTCCGGGTGCCCGGTGTCGCCATCGACCGCGAGACGCTCGAGAAGGCCGGCATCGACCCCCGCGCCTCGGAGGCGATGCTGCGGCGCTCCGCGCTCGGCCCCCTCACCGACATCGAGGTGAAGTCCGAACGGCCCTCCGGCGACGGCACTGCCGTCACCGTCGGCTACACGGCCGGTGGCCATCACGGCACCACGACCTTCCAGGTGCAGCAGGACGGCTGGGCCGGCGTCACCCCCGACTGGCGGTTCACCACGAGCCCTCTCGCGGTGGTCCAGCTCACCGTGCGCGGCTCCGACCGCTTCGCCGTGAACGGGTTCGAGGTCGATCGTCGGCAGGTGTCCGTCGCGGGGGCCGAGGCCCAGCCGCTCGACCCCCTGCCGCTGCTCGTGTTCACCCCCGGCGTCTACTCCGTCACGGTCGACACCGCGATCTCGACGTCGTCCGGCCACGGAGTGCTCGCCGACAAGCCGCTCGCCGTCACGCCGCTCGACGTGCAGACCGAGCCGACTCCCGAGTTCGTGTCGGTGGTGCAGCAGCGCGTCGAGGAGTTCCTCACGCAGTGCACGACCCAGGAGGTGCTGCAGCCCACCGCGTGCCCGTTCGGCCTGCGCGTGACGAACCGCATCTCCGCACCGCCCACCTGGTCGATCACGAGTCAGCCCCAGATCGCGGTCGTCCCCGCCGAGGACGGTCAGTGGCAGATCCCGCCGGCCGATGCGGTGGCCCACGTCGAGGTCGAGATCCAGTCGCTGTTCGACGGCTCGGTCGAGCCGGTGTCGGAAGACGTGCCGTTCCGCGTGAACGGCACCATCGCGATCCTCCCCGACGGCTCCGCGTCGATCAGGGTCGGCTCTCCCGACGAGCCCGCCGAGGACTGACGCCGGGGATCAGCGCCGGTCGCGCTGGGCCTGGCGCTCCGCCGCGCGCTGGTCCCGCGCCGCGAGCTCGGCGAGGCGCGCGTTGTACTCCTCCAGCTCGGCGTCCCCCGTGCGGTCGGCGTGCCGGTCGCGACGCTTCTGCAGCTTGGTGTCGCTGCGGCTCCACTGGATCGCGACCGTGATGGCGAGGATCAGCGTCGGGATCTCTCCGATCGACCAGGCGATGCCGCCGCCCACGTACTGATCGGTCATGGGATCGGCGCCCCAGTCGCGGCCCATCGCGCCGAACCAGTCGGCGACCAACAGCCCCTCCTGCATCATGATCGCCATGCCGAAGAACGCGTGCATGGCCATCACGGCGATGAGGGTGATGAGCCGGCCGGGGTACGGCAGCCGGTACGGCACGGGGTCGGCACCGATCAGGCTCATCACGAACAGGTAGCCCGAGATCAGGAAGTGGATGACCATCCACTCGTGCCCGAGGTGCTCGTACATCGACCAGCGCACCAGGTCGGTGAAGTAGAACGCCCACAGCGACACGATGAAGATCGCGGCCGCGACGAACGGGTGGGTCACCACGCGCGCGAACGGCGAGTGCACGGCCCACATGATCCACTCGCGGCCGCCGCGGGTGCCGTCGTCGCGCTTGTGGATCGCGCGCAACGCCAGGGTGATGGGTGCACCCGAGACGAGCAGCAGCGGGATCGCCATCGAGAGC
Source organism: Microbacterium sp. K41 (assembly GCF_004794395.1). Classification (NCBI taxonomy): domain Bacteria; kingdom Bacillati; phylum Actinomycetota; class Actinomycetes; order Micrococcales; family Microbacteriaceae; genus Microbacterium; species Microbacterium sp. K41. Next base: position 7,095 of record NZ_SSDO01000056.1, read on the forward strand.
ATCATGTGCCCGAGCATGTGCACGCTGAACAGGTACTCCTGATACGCGTTGATGGGCCCGCCCGTCACCCACACCAGCATCAGCATGCCGAGCACCCAGAAGACGGTGCGGTGGATCGGCCAGCGGTCGCCGCGCAGGCGCAGCCGCCGCACGCCCGCGAGGTAGAGGAAGAGCCCGAACCCGGCAGCCACCAGCCACAGCACGTCGATGTCCCACGCCGTGAACCACCGCGCCAGCGTGAGCTCGGGGGGAAGCAGGGAGCCGGTGAGGATCTGCGCCGGGGTCTGCGCGAACGCGGCGGTCTCGCCCGTGGGCGGAGGCGTGCGCGCGAGGGCCGCCGCGGCGCCCGAGGCGAGCCCCATCAGCGCGACCTCGCCCAGCACCAGCAGCCAGAACCAGCGGTTGGCGCGGTCACCGTCGAGCTTCGGGATGAGGCGGGCGCGGTACCAGGCGCCGAGCAGGCCCATCCCGACCAGCAGCACGGCCTTCGCGATGACGATCGTGCCGTATGGCGTCGACCACACCGCCTCCCAGGACCCCACCGCGACGATCGACCGTGTGAAGCCGGAGAGCGCCACGACCGCGAAGGCGGCGATGGCGAGCGAGGAGTAGCGCGACACCAGGCGGGCGCGGTCGATGCCCGGCTCTCCGCGCAGCAGCACCAGCAGCAGCAGGCCGCCCAGCCACACCGCGGCCCCGATGGTGTGCAGCAGGATCGAGTTGACCGCCATGTTGTGGCCGTCGAGGTCGCCCGCATGGCCCTGGGTCGCCAGCGGCAGGAACGACACCGCGGCGAGCAGGGCCGTGATCAGGGTGGGCGTCCAGGACCGCCAGGCGAACGCGAGCACCGTGATCACGGCGCCGAGGATCGTGGTGATGAGCCACGACTGTCCGAGCGGCAGCTCCAGCAGGAACCGTCCGAGCTGTGCACCGAACTCCCGCTCGATGCTGAGCTTCGGGTTGAACGCCGCCATGAACGCGAGGAAGCCGGCGAGACCGGCCGAGACCGTGAACACCGCGGCACCGATCGACGCGATGTTCAGGGCCCTGTCGAACGACCGCTCGCCCGCGCGGAGTGCGAACAGAGCGAGCACGAGCGACCCGAGCATGAGCGCGCCCGAGAGGTTCATCACGAGCTTGGCGATCGGTGTGCCCCACAGCACCACGGGCCCCGGGTCCTGCAGCAGGGGCGGCTTGGCACCGCCGCCGATGAGCAGCGCCCACACGAGGGCGACGAGACCCGCCGCCAGCAGGATGACGACGCCGGCGACGCGATACGCCGACGTCGTGCTCGGCGTCTCGGTGCGGGAACTCACCCCTCCAGCCTAGGCGCGCTGGACGGGGGGAAAGCACGAAGGCCGCTCCCGGATCGGGAGCGGCCTTCGAACGGGTGCGGTCTTACTTGACGGCAGCCTTGAGCTTGGAGCCGGCGGTCACCTTGACGCGCTTGCCAGCGGGGATCTTGATCTCGGCGCCGGTCTGCGGGTTGCGGCCCGTGCGAGCAGCGGTGTCGACCTGCTCGAAGGAGATCCAGCCCGGGATCGAGACCTTGCTGCCCTTGGCGACAGCGTCGGAGACCGTGGCGAACAGCGAGTCGAGGACACCGGAGACGGTGGCCTGGCTCTGGCCGGTGGCGGAAGCGATGCTCGCGACGAGCTCGGTCTTGGTGATGGACTTGTCAGCCATGTCATCCTCCAGCGACGAAGGACCGTCGCATCGTTGTGGGTGCGAGAGGCGGGTGCCTCCCGTTGGTCGAGTGACCGCCTTGAATGTACCAACCACCACCCGGATTTCCGCGTCATTTCGCGGGTTTTGACCAATTACCCGGCGTGTCGCGCCACTTTGGTCACACGTGTCACAGAATTCGGGAGGCTCATGCCCTCGCGCGGGACGGCGCCGACGATCACGGGATCGGCGTCCGCGAGCGCCACCCACCCCTGCCGGTCTGCCCCGATCTCGCGGCACTCTCGCGATCGCCGGAGCGCGTCGGCGCTCACCCGGGCCGCGAAACGACGGAGACGCGGGGGTACGCGAAAGGGGCGAGGATCCGAAGATCCTCGCCCCTGTCGACGGCGGTGACTTACCAGCTCGACTTGGTCACGCCGGGCAACTCGCCACGGTGTGCCATGTCACGGAAGCGGACACGCGAGATGCCGAACTTCGTGAGGACACCGCGGGGGCGGCCGTCGATGACGTCGCGCGAACGCACGCGAGCCGGCGACGCGTTGCGCGGCAGCTTCTGCAGGCCGACGCGAGCGGCCTCGCGGGCCTCGTCGGTGGCGTTCGGGTCGACCAGGGTCTTCTTCAGCTCGGCACGACGCTCGGCGTAGCGCTCGACGATGACCTTGCGCTGCTCGTTGCGCGCGATCTTGCTCTTCTTAGCCATGGATCAACGCTCCTCTCGGAATTCGACGTGCTGACGGATGACCGGGTCGTACTTCTTCAGCACGAGGCGGTCGGGGGTGTTGCGGCGGTTCTTCTTGGTCACGTACGTGTAACCCGTACCCGCCGTGGAACGCAGCTTGATGATCGGACGGACGTCCTGAGCCTTCTTGGCCATTAGAGCTTCACACCCTTCGCCTGGAGGTCCTTGACGACGTTCTCGATGCCGCGCGCGTCGATCACCTTGATGCCCTTGGCGGACACGTTGAGCGTGATCTTACGACCGAGCGAGGGCACGAAATAGGTCTTCTTCTGCACGTTCGGGTCGAAGCGGCGCTTCGTCCGGCGGTGCGAGTGCGAGACGTTGTGACCGAAGCCGGGAACAGCTCCGGTCACCTGGCACACTGCTGCCATGATGATGACTCCTTCATTACCGTGAGGCCGGACGGCCCCACCCAAGATCCCTTGTCTGCACGCAACCTCGACCCGCCGATCTCTCGGCCGCGGAAGGGGAAGCATGCGAACTACGCACAGGAGCGTGCGCAGACAAAGAGTCAGTCTAGCACGGGCAGGGTCGCCCCCAGTGCCGCGGCCTCGGCGGCACCGCGCCCCCACCGGAACGCCGACACGGTCGGGTCGTCCGGGATCCAGAACCGCCACGGGAAGGCGTCCGTCCCGGCGACCCCCGCGACCCCGACCCTCGGCCCCTGCGACACATCCGCGACCGGCGCCCCGAGCCACAGCTCCGCGCGGGCGCCGTTGTGCTCCGCGCCCGTGACCGCGTCGATCCCGTCGTGCAGCGCGTGGCGCAGGCCGACCGCCTGGCCCAGTCGCCCCGGCCCCCTGGCGAGGTCGCGTCGGGCCGTGCGCCCCAGCGGGAGCGGGGCACCGCGGCGGACGGCCGCAGCGTCCTCACCGGCCACCACCTCTCCGGCGCGCAGCAGCACCCCGTCGCCCTGCCCCTCCGGACCGCACGCCACGTTCACGCACGAGTGGATCCCGTGGCTCAGGTAGACGTACAGGTGGCCCGGCTCGCCCCACATCGTGGCGTTGCGGGCGGTGCGACCCATGCGCGCGTGCGAGCCGGGGTCGACGCGGTCGCCCGTGCCCTGGCCGTGATAGGCCTCGACCTCGGTGACGCGCACGCGGACCTCCACCGGCACACCGCCCTCGATCACCACGGTGCGCAGTTCCGCGCCGAGCAGAGTGGGCGCCACCTCAACGGCGGAGCGCATCACGTCGTCGCGGGTCACGCGTCGCAGCGGAACGGCAGACACGTCAGAACCGCGGCGCCGTCTGGCACCAGGAGGCGTCGAAGCCGGTGAGGGCCACGAGCTCCTTCCCGGAGTCCAGGTCGATCAGGTGGGTCTCCAGCCGCACCGGAAGCGGCAGCAGCATGCCGTCGTAGGGGTTGTTCGCCATGTCGGGGGCGACCACGACGGCCGCGTACTGCCCGCTCGGCGACGCGCACGCCTGGAGGATGGCGTCGCTCGACCCCACCTCGACCAGGGGTTCTGCGACCCCGTCGTCGTCCACGCGGACCACCGCCTGCCCGATCGGCAGTCCCGAGTCGTCGCGCGACACCACGTGCCGCAGCGTGCCGCCGGGGAACGGCGTGATCGTCGTGGCCGTGCCGTAGTCGGGCGTCGAGGCCGCGAGCGGCTGCTCCGAGCCGTCGGTGAGGTTCAGCTCGACCACGGTGCCGTCGAGACGCTCCACGATCGCGGTGTAGGTGCCGCGCGAGATGCCCTGAATGGTGGTGGCGAGCCCGAGCGACTGCACTCCCGCGTCGCTGGAACGGTCGACGAGGGCGAGCGCGCCGTCGAAGTCGATGAAGAGCACGGCGGCGCTGTCCGGCACGAACTGCCACACGAAGACGCTCGCCTCCTCCCCTGCGACCTCGATGATCTGCGGCTCGTCGTCGCCGCTCAGCGACTGGGTCACGAGCACGCTCGCGCGGCCCTCGCTGTCGCCGAGCTCGCGGTCGGAGTAGCTGTAGCCGACGAGGTTGCCGCGCTCGGAGACCTGGATCTCTCGGACATAGCCGTCGCCGGGCAGCGTCAGCTCGCGCTGGTCCTCACCGTCGCGGTCCATCACCAGCAGGTGCGAGCCGTCGTCCTCCTCGACCGAGGCCACGAGGCGCGTGGAGGTGGCGCGGAAGTCGTTGATCCGCGGATGCGAGAACACCGGCACCGCCTTCTCGCCGCTGAGGTCGGTGCGGAAGATCGTGTCGTCGCCGTCGACGTCGCGCCGCAGCAGGAACATCGTCGAAGCGGGCGTGGTGAAGCTCGTCGTGAGCTCGGCGGACGGACCACCGCTCGCACCGACGGCATCGGACACCGTCACGGTGTACGTCGTGTCGTCGTCGAGCGGCACCGTGAAGCGCACACCGATCCCGCGGCCGGCCGCGTCGACCGTGAACGGTACCGCCGGCTCGACCGACACCTGGTCCGCCTCGATCGCGGCGAGGGGCTGGTTCGCGGTGAGGATCAGGCGACTGCCGGACGATTCGATCGCCTGGGCCGCGTCGACCTGCACCTCTGAGATGCGCGGACCCTGCAGCAGGCTCACGACGCCGAAGCCGGTGCCGACCAGCACCAGCACACCCAGCACGGCACCGATCGTCAGCAGGAACCGACGTGACATCCGCGGCCCGGCCGCCGCACCGGCGCGGTCGCTCGCCGCGGGCGGGCCATCGGCGGGACGCCA
>NZ_SSDO01000057.1:0-1511 GCF_004794395.1 Microbacterium sp. K41
CGGCGCGGAGGTCGCGCAGCGGCAGCCAGCCCGCCGACTGCACGGCGTCGAGGTGCAGCGGCACTCCCCGCGCACGGGCGACCGCGGCAAGGGCCTCGACGTCCTGCACCGTGCCGATCTCGTTGTTCGCGTGCCCCAGCGCGACCAGTGCCGTGTCATCGCGGAGCGCGGCGGCGAGGGCCTCGGTGGTTACGCGGCCGTCCGGCCCCACGTCGAGCGCCGTCACCTCCACGTCGTGGAACCGCGCGAGGAACGCGGCCGACTCCAGGATCGACTCGTGCTCGATCGGCGACACCACGACGTGCCGGCGCCCCGAGCTCAGCGCGCCGAGCACCAGTCCCTTCACCGCGAGGTTGTTCGCCTCGGTGCCGCCGCTGGTGAACACGACGTCGCCGCGGCGCATCCCGAGCACGTGCGCGACCCTGGCCCTGGCGTCCTCGAGGGCCTCCGCCGCCGCCTCTCCCGCGGTGTGGTGGCTGGCGGGGTTGCCGTACACCGTCGTGAGGTACGGCTGCATCGCGGCCAGCACCTCCGGGCGGACGGGTGAGGTGGCGGCGTGGTCGAGGTACAGCACGGCGTCAGTCGATCCGCAGATCCAGGCCGAGATCGAGCGCGCGGGCCGAGTGGGTGAGCGCCCCGACGGAGATGACGTCCACTCCCGTGCGGGCGATCGCGGCCACGGTGTCGAGGTCGACGCCGCCCGAAGCCTCCGCGGTCGCGCGACCGTCGATCAGCGCGACACCGGCGCGCAGCTCGTCCGGGGTGAAGTTGTCCAGCAGCACCGTGTGCGCGCCGCCGTCGAGCACCGCGGGGATCTGGTCGAGCCGGTCGACCTCGACCACGACGTGCGCGGTGTGCGGCAGTCGCGCCACGGCCTCGCGCAGCGCCGACGCCAGGTCGAGACCGCTGCGCTGCAGCACCGCGAGGTGGTTGTCCTTCGCCATGACCGCGTCGGACAGGGAGAAGCGGTGGTTGCGGCCACCCCCGCAGGCGACGGCGTGGCGCTCGAACGCCCGGAGCCCCGGGGTGGTCTTCCTGGTGTCGGCGATGCGGGCGCGCGTGCCCTCGACCGCCGCGACGTACGCGGCGGTGAGGGTCGCGATGCCCGACATGCGCTGCGTGAAGTTCAGCGCCACCCGCTCGGCGGTCAGCAGGCTGCGGGCGGCTCCGGTCACGGTCGCGAGCACGTCACCCGCAGCGAACGCGTCGCCCTCGCCCACGTGCAGGTCCACGGTGACCTCCGGGTCGGTGAGGGTGAAGGCGGCGGCGAACACCTCTCCGCCGCTGAACACCCCGGGCTCGCGGGCGACGAGGTCGGCGGTCGCGGTGGCGTCGGCGGGCAGCAGCGTCGCACTGGTCAGGTCGCCCCACGGGGCGTCCTCCTCGAGGGCGGCGCCGACCACGCGGGTGAGGGTGGCACGGGTGAGCATCAGACGGTCTCCAGGATCGGGGGACGGGCGGTGGCGGGGGCGGCGGGCTCCGCGTCCGCGCGGTGGTGGGCGCCGACCGAG
>NZ_SSDO01000058.1:0-2673 GCF_004794395.1 Microbacterium sp. K41
GCCACCACGTCGTGCAGCTCGCGCGCCATGGCCTCCCGCTCCCGCTGCACGGCCTCGGTGCGGTCGCGTTCCGCGGCGGCGGCGGCGTCCTCGGCGCGTTGACGGTGCAGCTCCGCCAGCTCGTGCGCCTGCGAGACCGCGACCGCCCACCAGTAGTCGGTTCCGAAGATGGCCCCGAACTGCACGCCGAACAGCACGGCCACCGGCACGTCGACGTCGGCGAACAGCAGTGCGGCGAAGAACAGCGCCGCGGTCGCCGTGCCCAGAGAGATCAGGAGTACGCGGCGGCCACGCGGTCCGGCGCGGAACGCCGCCATCCACAGCACGTCCAGCAGCACGACCAGGGTGCCGACGCCCCCCACGGTGAGCAGATCGGCGAGGAACAGCACCGCCACCAGCACCAGCACCGTCCACGGCCGTCGTGCCTTGCCGAGCGAGAGCACGCACGCCGGAACCGCGAGTACCAGCGCCCACCACGGCGACACGTCGTCCGACAGCAGCGAGAACGGGCCCCAGAGCCCGTGGAAGCCGAAGGCGGCCATGACCACGGAGAGCACCAGTGCACCGAGCGGATCCGCCCACCAGCGGTGGCGCCGATACCAGGCGCCGAGACCGCCCTCGCCCGGTTCGTGCATGACCTCATGCAACCACGGTGACCGCGGGGTCGCATCCGACGAAGGGATGAGGGTCGTGCGGCAGACGGTACTTTCGCCCGATCCGCCCGGCCGCGCCGGCCGCGACGGTGGAGGCATGGAACTCTTCGGCGGACTCCCCCTCCCCCTGTCGCTCGCGGTGCTGGCGCTCATCGACGGGCTCAGCGTGGGCACCCTGCTGATCCCCGTCTTCCTGCTGCTGCACCCGGGGCGCGTGCGAGCCGGTCGCATCGTGCTGTATCTGGTGACGATCGCGGGGTTTTACCTGGCGGTCGGGCTCCTGTTCCTGTGGGGACTGGTGAACCTGGCGGACGTCGCCTCCGACTTCCTCGCGTCCCCGGCGGGGATGATCACGCGGCTGCTGGTGGGCGTCGCGCTGCTGATCACCGCGTTCGCGATGCCCACCTCGAAGCCCGCAGCGGTCGGCGATGGGGAGCGGCAGCCGCCGCGGGTGTCGCCGTGGACCGGGAGGCCGTCCGCCTCCGGTCGCGCCTCCGCGGCGACACCCGACCCGGCCCCGCTGTTTCGAGCGGCCGCCTCCGACCCGGAGCCCGAACCGCGATGGATTGGCGCGTCGTCCGATTCGCCCGTCGCCGCCACGGGTTCCGCTCTCGAACGCCCCGAGTCCGCGACCACGGGGCACGCACGCCCACGCCCTGGACGCCTCCTGCGGTGGCGCGAACGCCTGCTCGACCCGCGCACGCGAGGGTTCGCGGTGATGGCGGTCGCGATCGCCGCGGGGCTCGTCGAGGTCGCCACGATGCTCCCCTACCTCGTGGCCATGACGATGCTCGCCGACGCGGGTGTCGACACCCCATTCCGCGTGCTCGCGCTGGTCGGCTATTGCGCGCTCATGATCGCGCCCGCCCTCGTCCTCCTGGTGCTGCGGCTCGTGGCGGCGCCGCTCGTGCAGCGCCCGCTGGAGCGCTTCGCGGCGTGGATGGAGCGCACGGGCGCCGAGAACACGGCATGGATCATCGGCATCATCGGGTTCCTGATCGCGCGGTCGGCCGCCACCGAGCTCGGGCTGTTCGACGCGCTCGGCTCGATCCTCTGAGCCGGTCGGCGCAGCGTCGGCGACGAAGTAGGCTCGTCGGGTGCGTCTCGTCATCGCCCGCTGCTCGGTGGACTACTCCGGCCGGCTCAACGCCCATCTCCCGCTCGCCACGCGCCTGCTCGTGCACAAGGGCGACGGGAGCCTGCTCGTGCACTCCGATGGGGGAAGCTACAAGCCCCTCAACTGGATGAGCCCGCCCTGCTCCCTCGCCACGGAGGTCCCGGGCGAGGAGGAGGCGACCGCCGGCGTCGTCGAGGTGTGGCGCGTCACGCACAAGAAGACGGGCGATGCGCTGCGCGTGCAGATCTACGAGATCATCCACGACTCGCAGCACGAACTGGGCATCGACCCCGGGCTGCAGAAGGACGGCGTCGAGGCCGACCTGCAGCGCCTGCTGGCCGAGCAGGTCGAGCTCATCGCCGAGGGCGCGACCCTGGTGCGCCGGGAGTATCCGACCGCCATCGGTCCGGTCGACCTGCTGGTGCGTGACGCGGAGGGCGCTGCGATCGCCGTGGAGGTCAAGCGCCGGGGCGACATCGACGGCGTGGAGCAGCTGACGCGCTACCTGGAGCTGCTGGGCCGCGACCCCCACCTCTCCCCCGTGCAGGGCGTCTTCGCCGCGCAGGAGATCAAGCCGCAAGCCCGCGTGCTCGCCGAAGACCGCGGCATCCGCTGCCTGGTGCTCGACTACGACGACATGAAGGGCATCGAGTCGGGCATCCCCCGGCTGTTCTGACACCGCTCGCCGCGGTCAGCGCACGGAGATCAGCCGTCGCGGTGGCCCTTCCAGCCGGGCGACCGCGATCCTGACCTCGGTCACCTCGTGCTCGATCCCCGTCAGCCGTTCCTCCAGGGCCCCGAAGCGCGCGTCCATGCCGGAGAATCGCTCCTCCACCATCGCGAACCGCGCATCCGACGCCGCGAACCGCGCATCCATCCGCTCTTCCATGCCCGAGAATCGCC
>NZ_SSDO01000059.1:0-1813 GCF_004794395.1 Microbacterium sp. K41
AGGCTCTGGGCATGACCACGCCAGCCGCCCCGGCGGAGCCGCCGACCGCGCGTCGTCCTCGCCACGCTCGCGGTCCGGCGCCCACCCTGCACGACGTCGCCCTCGAGGCCGGCGTCTCGCTGGCCACGGCCTCGCGGGTGCTCAACGGGTCAGAGCGCAAGGTCGCGACCGCGTTCCGCGAGAGGGTGGAGGCCGCCGCCACGGCCCTCGGCTACACGGCCAACGTCTCGGCCCAGGCGACCGCACGGGGGCGCTCGCCGGTGATCGCCCTCCTCGTGGCCGACATCGCCGATCCCTACTTCGGTCTCATCGCCTCGGGCGTCGCGCGCGGCGCCGACGAGCAGGGTCTCGTCGTCACCGTGGCGATTACGGAGCGCGATCCCGCCCGCGAGGCGCGGATCGTGCGGGCTCTGCGCGGGCAGCGGCCGCAGGGCCTCATCCTCGCCGCGTCGCGCACGCAGGAGGAGGGCCAGGCCGAGACGGCCCGAGAGCTCGCGGAGTTCATCCGACTCGGCGGACGTGTCGTGGCGTTCGGCGCGGAGGCCGAGGGAGCGCGCCGCGTCGAGATCGACAACCGCGCCGGTGCCACGGCCCTCGGCCGCCGGATGGCACAGCTCGGGTACCGCTCGGCCGTTCTCGTGGGGGCGGCGGAGGGCGTGCGCACCTCGGACGACCGCCTCGCCGGGTTCCGCGCGGGCTTCGAGGAGGGCGGCGGCGCGGTGGCGCAGACCGTCCGCGGCGACTTCCGACGCGAGTCCGCCGCGGCGGCGATGACCGCGGCCCTCGATGCGGGCGTGCCGACGGGCACGGTCGTGTTCGGGATCAGCGACGTGGTGGCCATCGGTGCGATGGCGGCGATCCGTGCGGCGCAGCGCGAGGTCGGCGCGGACATCGCGGTGTGCGGCTTCGACGACGTGCCGTCCAGCCGGGATGTGACCCCCGCGCTCACCACGGTCCGGGTGCCGCTCAGCGACGCCGGGTACGAGGCCTTCCGGGCGATCGTCGACGACGACTGGACCCAGCCGCCGCTCGCGCTCGAGGTGGTCGTGCGCGACAGCACCCCGGGAGCGGCGTGACCCGGGTCGTCCTCGCGCCCGACAGCTTCAAGGGCAGCATCACCGCGGCTGCGGCGGCGCAGGCACTCGCCGAGGGGTGGGCGGAGGTCGAGCCCGACGCAGAGTTCGTGCATCGCCCGATGGCCGATGGCGGGGAGGGCACGGTGGCGGCGTTCGCGGCGGCCGTCCCCGGGGCGCGGCGCATGCCCGTGCGCGTCACCGGTCCCGCCGGCGACGCGCACGACACGTCCTGGCTCCTCCTGCCGCCCGACGACGGTGCACCGCACGGCACCGGAGTGGTCGACATCGCCTCCACGTCGGGCATCGAGCTGCTCGCCGCACCGCGTCCGTGGGACGCGGACACCACGGGCTTCGGGCAGGCCATCGTCGCCGCGCTCGACCACGGCGTCTCGCGGCTGGTGCTCGGCATCGGCTCCAGCGCGTCGACCGACGGCGGCATCGGCATGCTCACCGCTCTGGGCGCCCGCTTCCTCGACGGCGCGGGACGCCCGGTCGCTCCCGGAGCCCGGGGCCTGGACGACGTCGCGGCCGTCGACCTCGACGGCCTGCGGGCGGCTCCCGAGGTGCGGGTGCTCACCGATGTGACGAATCCGCTCACGGGCGCACGCGGCGCCGCGGCGGTCTTCGGTCCGCAGAAGGGCCTGGCCGATCCGGGCGACATCTCCCGCGTCGACGCGGCGCTCGCCCGGCTCGCGTCGCTGCTGGACGTGGACGCGGAGCACCCGGGCGCCGGAGCG
>NZ_SSDO01000060.1:0-1130 GCF_004794395.1 Microbacterium sp. K41
CGCCGAGCGCGGCGGCACCGAACCCGGCGAGCAGCATGCGCCTGCTGCGCAGCGCGGCGGTCTCTGTCATCTCCTGCTGGGTCATGCTCATCCTCCTTGCGGCGTCGTCGCCGCGGTCAGGCGTCCGGCCGTCCGGCCGAGCCGCGTCCTCCCTCGAGTCCCCCGACCCCAGCACCCCGGGCTCCCGCCCGGACGATCCACCCCGCGTCAGCCGGCGGGGTCGTCCCCGCGCGCGATCACCGCGGTCATGCCATCCACGCCAACGCGGCGCGATCCACCGTGTGGGCGAGCGGTCGGCCCTCGAAGAACGCCGCGACCTCGTCCGCCACGATCCGGCCCTGCCGCAGCCGCCCCTCGTGGGTGCCGGCGGCGCGATGCGGCGTCACGAGCACCCCGGGGAGCGTGCGGAACGGGCTGTCGGCGCCGAACGGCTCCTCGTCGAACACGTCCACCGCGGCGCTCAGGCGGCCCGCACGCACCTCGTCGATGAGCGCGGCCTCGTCCACCAGCCACGAGCGGGCCGTGTTCACCAGCCCCGCGCCGTCGGGCATCAGCGCGAGCTCCCGCCGACCGAGGAGGTGATGCGTCTCGGGCAGCGTCGGCGCGTGCACCGCGACGATGCGGGCGCGACGAAGCGCCTCGTCCAGCGGCACCAGCTCGGCACCGAGGGCGGCGGCCGCGGCGGCGTCGATCGTGGGATCCACCAGCAGTGGCTCCGCGCCCAGCGCCGAGATCAGCGGCAGGTACGCACGACCCGTCCGCGACGCGCCGATCACCGCGATGGGCGCCCCGAGGATCTCGTGCTGCGTGCCCACCGCGACCGCGTCGTACCAGCCGCCCGCGCGCACCCCGTGCGACAGCTCGGGCAGCCGGTGCAGCAGCGCGAGCGTGAAGGCGAGCGACACCTCGGCGACCGGGCGGGCCATGGCGTCGCCCGCCTGGGTCACCGCGACACCGCGGTCGAACAGCTCCTCGGTCGCGAACGCCTTGACGGACGCGCCCGTGTGCGCCACGAGCTCCAGCGCCGGAAGACGCGCGAGCAGGGCGGGGTCGAACGGCGGGGCGCCCCAGCTCGTGATCACGACCCGTGCCCCGCGCAGCTCGGCGGGGTCGAGGTCGTCGAGCGACTC